>JABFST010000098.1 GCA_013140465.1 Methylococcaceae bacterium | reverse complement strand
AAGCCGCTGCTTTGGCGGTTTTTTCTGCCGCCGTGACTTCACTGGCGGCAAAGCGGATCATGTCTTGACGGACTTGTTCGTTAAGCTGGTTGACCAGCGTTTCAGCCAAGTCCAATAGCTCTTGGTTAATATGGAGGGCATCATCGGCAGTAAAGCCCTTAACGGTTAAGGTAGTAATCGATGACAGCGAGTCCAGCTCAATTTCGACTTTGTTTTGATAATATTTGTATAAAGCTTCAAAGCTTTTGTCCCACCATTGCAAGCCAGCAAAGCGGCTAAAAATATCTACATTGGTGCTGGCAAAGGCACTGCCCACACTGAGCTTTTTATTCAACACCGCCAGCGCATCGCGTGACAACATGTAATCTTGTACGGTATAGGCATCGTCTTGGGAGCTGGTAAATCCCGATCCCTTAAGCAACATGCCCAAAGGCGAGGCCGTTTGGCGTTCAGGGCTGCGCACCACAAAACGTGATTCGGAGATATAGACATCCGAAGCTATCAGCCCAAAATAAATGACGGAAATTAAGGTAGGCACAATGACTGTCAATATAAACAGCCAATTAATACGGCCTAAAATTCCTTGCGCATAAGGCTTGCCATAAGGCTGGTTGCCTTGCTCTAGCTCGGCGATGTTGCTAGGTGTAGTATTCACGATGTTTCGTTTTTAAGATAGTAAGATTGGCGAGAACTTGCGCGGTGAGATTTGTGGGGAGGGACAGCGTGTCGCCACAGTTGAAAATGATACTGCACTAAGCCTTTTTTGTCCACGATTCCTAAGCGTCGGACTGGTCTGCACGACAGGATGTGACAAACACATACACGGCCTAATCTTGAATTCGCTTAAGCAACAACAAAACATGGGTATTTCTAATGCTTGTTACTATATTTCATGCCAAAATATGGCTTGTCCCCAGCAACAATTCGAGAACTTATGAAAATTGCCATTCTATCGCGTAACCCTAAGCTATATTCAACGTCGCGCTTGGTTCAGGCAGCCCAGGAACGCGGACACGAAGTGCGGGTACTGGATGTCCTGCGCTGTTATATGAACATCACCTCGCATAACCCCTCCATCCATTATCGCGGCGAAGACCTGACAGGCTTTGATGCGGTTATCCCCAGAATCGGCGCATCGGTGACGTTTTATGGGACTGCGGTGCTAAGGCAATTTGAAATGATGAATGTCTTTCCACTTAACGAATCCGTAGCCATTTCGCGGTCACGCGACAAATTACGCTCCGTGCAGCTGCTGGCCCGCAAAGGTATCGGCCTTCCGGTCACGGGCTTCGCCAATAACCCTGACGACATCGAAGACCTGATCTCACAAGTAGGCGGTGCGCCTTTAGTGATTAAACTATTGCAAGGCACCCAAGGCATAGGGGTGGTGCTGGCTGAAACCCACAATGCCGCAGAGAGCGTCATACAAGCCTTTATGGGGCTTAACGCCAACATTATGGTACAAGAATTTATTAAAGAAGCTGGCGGCAGCGACATACGCTGTTTTGTTGTGGGTGATAAAGTGGTAGCCGCGATGAAACGGCAAGCTATCGATGGCGAATTTCGGTCTAACTTGCACCGTGGCGGCTCAGCCTCATTGATACGCTTAACGCCAGAAGAACGCTCAACTGCCGTGCGTGCCGCCAAAATCATGGGCCTAAACGTGTGTGGCGTGGACATGCTGCGCTCCAACCACGGCCCTGTCATTATGGAAGTCAACTCTTCGCCCGGCCTAAAAGGCATCGAGGCCGCCAGCGAAAAAGACATCGCCGGACTGATTATCCAGTTTATTGAAAAACGCTTTGAGACGATGGAAACGACTAAAGACAAATCCCCTACCCGGACCCGGACACGCGGCAAAGGTTAAAACCTTTTTACAGCTTAATGTTGGCGGCACAAAAAAGCCCCTGGGCGGCTTAACACCCAGGGGCTTTTGCTGTCTAGTGCTATTAGAATTGTTTGGATGAGCCACTGGTCGCACGGCTAATCGTGCTGACTACGGTTGCGGAGGCAAATAGCGCGGATGACATGATAAACTCACCCGAGATAAAGCCCACCAAACCCACTACCAGCATCGCGCCAGTAAACATATCTTTTTGTAAATCGTTCATGAGTAAATCCTCGTATAAAGTTGAAATATTTTGTATGGTTCAACTATACGGAAGTTACATATTGTTGACAATAGCACTGTTTATAGATGGATTGTTTTATATTTTAATACAATAACTTCATCTTACATTCATGCACGTCGTGTAAAACATCCGTCTTATACACTAGTTTCCGGCATTTAACTTATTCATCACCGCCGACGCATCACCCGCCAACAGCGGGGCAATATAAGGCCGTGCCAGCGCAAACGCGCCAGCAATCAAATCTGATTCTGGTTTTGAGGGAGCGGACAAGACAAAATCAGCCACGACTTTGCCGACAGGCGGGCGGCCTATGCCTATCCGTAAACGATAAAAGTCTTTTGCGCCCAAATGGGCAATGATGTCACGCAAACCATTATGACCCGCGTGTCCGCCGTCTTTTTTAAGCTTGACTATGCCTGGGTTAAAATCCAGCTCATCATGCACGACAAGAATTTCTTCGGGAAGCAATTTGTAATAGCGGGCGATTTTGCCGACAGCAAGGCCGCTACGATTCATGAAGGTGTCCGGCTTTAACAGCAAGACTTTATGGGCGGCAAGACTGCCTTCTGCAAACCAGCCCTGAAAGCGCGGCTGGTTAGACCAACTACAACCCAGATCTTGGGCCAAGTCGTCTAAAAACAAAAACCCGGCATTGTGCCGGGTTTTTTCGTACTGTCGGCCTGGATTTCCCAAACCAACGATAAGCTTAATCATTGCTGATTATTATGCCACGTCGTCTTTGCTGGCTTTTGAAGCCATCATAGAAACGACAGGTAAATCATGTTCTGGGCCTTGCGCCAAAACCACAATTTCCACACCTGCTGGCAGCACCAAATCAGAAAGGTGTATTGTGCCGCCTATGTCCAAATTAGCCAAATTGACTTCAATGAATTCAGGCAAAGCAGCTGGCAAGCATGACACTTCTACATCCACCAACGAATGCGCAGCGATACCGCCTTTTTTGCCGCCGATAGAAGTATGTTCATTGGTAAAGTGCAAGGGCACATGAACTTTTACAACTTCTGACATGTTTACGCGTTGAAAATCCAAATGCAGGATTTGGAATCTGGCAGGATTGCGCTGTACGCCTTTTAAGATGGCTTGTTCAGTTTTGCCGTCAACAGTCACATCCAGCACATGCGAATACACTGCTTCGTGCTCAAGGTGCTTGATAACTTCATTATGATCCAACACCAAAAGCTGGGGTTCACTATGACCACCGTATATCACTGCTGGCACATTACCTTGACGACGCGATTTTCTTGCCGCGCTCTTGCCTGAGCGTTCACGACTTTCAGCCACAAATTCAAATACGTTAGACATTTTTCCTCACCTTATTTCTAAAAGTCTGCGTCTGGCGCAGCCATCAAATTCTAAAACTGTAATAGCTTAATCAACATAGAGCGAGCTGACTGATTCGCCTACCGCAATACGCCTGATAGTTTCAGCCAACATTTCTGCAACGCTAAGCTGTCTTATTTTTCCTGTTTCCACGGCCTCTTGGCTTAAAGGTATGGTATCGGTAACAACCAATTCATCAAGCTCAGAGCGGCTCAGGTTGCTAATGGCTGAACCTGACAATACTGCATGGGTGCAATACGCCACCACCTTGACCGCGCCATGCTTTTTCAATGCCCCCGCTGCATGGCACAAGGTGCCGGCCGTATCCACCAAGTCATCAATCAAAACGCAAGTGCGCCCATCAACATCGCCGATAATGTGCATAATTTCTGACACATTCGCTTTAGGACGGCGCTTATCGATAATAGCCAAATCCGCGTCATCAAGACGTTTCGCCAAAGCCCTAGCCCTTACCACTCCGCCTACATCAGGCGAAACGACAATCAGGTTTTTGTATTGCTGCCGCCACACATCACCCAACAAAATAGGCGAGGAGTAGACATTATCTACGGGTATGTCAAAAAAACCCTGAATTTGGTCGGCATGTAAATCAACCGTCAAAACCCGATGCGCACCAGACTGTTCAATCATTCTGGCCACCAGCTTAGCACTGATGGGAACCCGTGCAGAGCGGGTGCGCCTGTCTTGCCGCGCATAGCCATAATACGGCATTACGGCGGTAATCCGTGATGCCGAGGCGCGTTTAAGCGCATCAATCATCACCAACAATTCCATCAAATTCTCATTAGTAGGAGAACAGGTCGGCTGTATCACAAAAACATCCTTACCACGGACGTTTTCTTCAATTTCTACGGCAACCTCACCATCACTAAACCTACCGACAGCCGCCATTCCTAGGCGCATGTTTAATTTCTTAACTATACCTTCAGACAAAGCCAGGTTAGCATTTCCCGAAAACACCATCATAGAAGTGTCATTCATTAAAGCACTCCCATACGAATTTAACTTATAGATAGAGATAAATGGCTGGGTCGCAAGGATTCGAACCTTGGTATGCGGAGATCAAAACCCCGTGCCTTACCGCTTGGCGACGACCCAATAATCATGATATAAACTTACTCGCCTTTAGCTTTGTATACAAAGGCGATTCATTTAAGCCTTTGGCTAGATAAACCTGCCACTTGCTTTTAAGTGACTGGCAAGCTCTATTCGCTGCTGCTTCTGTATCGAATTCTGCAAAAACACAAGCTCCCGTTCCAGTGAGCCTTGCCTCAGAAAATTCGGACAAATCTTGCAATGCTTTGGCAACCAGCGGATAACGCTGGGAGACCACATCAACACAATCGTTTTGGTGTTGACCTGCTATAAAGTCAGCTATTTTGATTGATTTACTGTTTCTTGTCAATTCCTTTGCGCAAAAAATTTCTTTGGTGTTTACATGACAATCCGGCTTAATCACCAGCATCCATTTCTGCTCTGGATTGATCGGCTGTAACTGTTCGCCGACCCCTTCGGCCCAAGCGGCATTTCCGTATATAAAAACAGGCACATCCGCACCTAATGACAAGCCTAGCTCCAACAATTTTTCCTGGGGCAAACCTAACCCCCACAATTCGTTCAACACCACTAAAGTCGTCGCGGCATCAGAACTACCGCCACCTAAGCCGCCGCCCATAGGCAGGTTTTTTTCGACTTCTATGCACACGCCCAACTCACTGCCAGTAGTGGCTTGCAAAAGCTTTGCGGCGCGTACGGTCAAATCGTCGGCTTCCGCCACATTAGGCAACGGTTTTAGCAAACTGACGCGACTGTCAGCAACCGGATGGAAAGTGATCCAATCGCACAAACCTATAAACTGAAACACCGTCTGCAACAAATGGTAGCCATCGGGACGCTGACCGACGATGCGCAAGGTCA
>JABFST010000457.1 GCA_013140465.1 Methylococcaceae bacterium | reverse complement strand
GCTGGTCAGCAGTAGGCAGCTAAGCGGAGTGCAACGGCTTTAGACGTTGCCGTCTCGACCGCCTTGCCGACACGGCAAGGTCTAAAGCCCTTGCACTCCAGCTATATTTTTCTAACCCCCCGACCTTGCCAGCACCCTAAAAGCACTGGGCGAGTTTACATAAGCCGTGAGCTGGTCAGCGGTAGGTTAGCGGAGTGCAACGGCTTTAGACGTTGCCTTCTCTACCTCCTTGCCGACACGGCAAGGTCTAAAGCCCTTGCACTCCAGCTATATTTTTCTAACCCCCGACCTTGCCAGCACCCTAAAAGCACTGGGCGAGTTTGCATAAGTAGTGTGCTGGGCCGCGGTAGGGTAGCGGAGTGCAACGGCTTTAGACGTTGCCTTCTCGATTTCCTTGCCGACACGGCAAGGTCTAAAGCCCTTGCACTCCAGAGACCTGCGAGGTTTTATAAACCTCGCAGGTCTTTATCCTGTAACTAATGAGAAGTTTCTGAAATATAGCGTAACATTATGATTTTGTTGGGTTACGCTGCGCTAGCCCAAGCCCAAGCCCAAGCCCAAGCCCAAGCTACATTCAGGCTTTTACGACACCTTCCACAACATATCGGCACTCGCCATAACCCAGCAATCAAACCAGGAGCAATCAATCATGCAAGCCCAACTCATAAAACCCAACCCCGCCGAAGAATATTTTTTTGATGAAGGCTGTTTTATTTTGGAGTTGTCCAATTCCGCCTCAGACCCTGACTTGTCTATAGCCAGGGCAACGGTCAAGCCCGGCGTGACGACCGCCAGCCATCGTTTGCGTGCGACAGTGGAACGCTATGTCATCCTGTCTGGCACAGGCAATGTGGAGATAGGCGACGCGCCGCCGCAAGCGGTAGCGGTAGGGGATGTGGTGATTATTCCGGCGGGATGTCCGCAGTGCATAACCAATACTGGCAGCGACGATTTGGTGTTTTTGGCACTGTGTACGCCGCGTTTTCTAAAGGAAAATTATCTGGGCTGAATAGATGGCGCGGCAAAATCCAACACTCATAGAGGCGTGTGGTGCTATCGGGTGATGGAATACGCTGCCATTACAATAAGTAATAAACCGTTTATTACGTCGGCGACTAATCCGCACCTGCATCACGCCCGTCATCCAAAACTGCGCCCCATGCACTTTTGTATTGCATACAGCAGTCTATAAGGTAAATTTAGCGCCTGATGCCACGCTAGAACCTTAGACTTCTTTGCCCACCAAACCAGAGCAAACCACTATGCCAAGCACAACCCAAACTTTCGATTACCGCCCGCGATTAGCCTTGCAAATAGGTGTGACCGGACACCGTGAACTCAATGTGGATGCCGCTGGCGAGGCGGCGTTGCTGGCAAATATCAGCGCGGTTTTGCAACAGCTCAACATTGCTTATCAGGCACTCGCCCAAACCGCCGAGGCACAAGCGCAATATAGCCCATTAGCGCCATTGCCGCCGCGTTTGTTGTCGCCGCTGGCATCAGGTGCGGACAGTTTGGCGGCGCGTGCGGCCTTGGCTAATCAGTTTGAACTGCATTGCCCTTTGCCGTTTCCGCGTGCCGTGTATGAGGCTGATTTTAATGTTGATAGTCTGCCCGTGTTTACCGAATTATGGGGCAAAGCTGAACGTAGGCTGGAGTTAGACGGCGTGCGCACCGAGGAACATAAGGCTTATCTTGCGGTCGGGCGATTTGTGTTGCGCCATGCGGATATTTTGCTGGCGGTGTGGGATGAGCAGGATCATAAAAAAACCATTGAGATGTCGCCCGGGACGGAAGGCGTGGTGGCTGAGGCATTGCAGGTGGGCTTGCCAGTTATTTTGATTAACCCTGGCAAACCTGAACTGATTAAATGTTACGACCCGCGTCAGGAAGATTCAGCTTGGCAAGTGTGTGATGATAGCCAAATGGCTAGTTTGTTGCGCTGGCGGTTGTTGCAGCCGAACACGCTGGCTATAGAACCGCGCCGCTGGGAACGGTGCTTGGGTGTCGAAAAGCATTTTTGCCGCGCGTATTTTAATCATAAAGCACCTAAGCGCACCCTGATGGGGACTGTATACCGCACGCTCTTTGCTTGGTTTGGCAAGCACGATTTTTGGCCTAGTAGCATGATAGGCCAGCGTTACCGCGCTGATGCCGAATGCCAATGGCAAACTTTGGCGCAGTCGGCTCAGGATAAGCTAGCGCTTAGCCCCACCACCCAACAGCACTTTGTCCGTGCGGACAGTTTGGCTAGCTATTATGCCGACCGTTATCGCGGCACGTTTGTAACCACGTTTACTTTAGGGGCGTTGGCGGTATTATTGGCGTTGTTGGGTGCGCCGTTTGAGGGGTTTCATGGGCTTGAAGGCTTATTTTCGGTGTTTCCTGAAGGGTTGGCACAGGTGTTTGCCATCGTATTTGCTTGGGCTGAGTTGGGTATTATCGTCATCATTGCTTTGTTGGTTTGGAATGGGCGTGTTTATAATCTCCACCAACGCTGGGTAGACTTTCGGCTATTGGCGGAACGCTTGCGCCATTATGCGTATCTGACACCGATAGGCGGCGTGTCCCATACGGCGCAATCAGTGTTTGACGGCGATGATGACCAGACTTTTGTTTTGGTGGATTGGCTAGCCCGCGCCCTCAGCCGTGCCGAAGGCATCCCCAAGATCAGTTTTGATGCCGATTACCGTCTAGCGTATCGAGACTTTTTGCTTGCTGCCATTACCGACCAAGCTGATTATCATGACCGTAACCATGCGCGTAACCATCGGATTGCGCATACCTTGCATAGATTGAATTTGGGACTGTTGATAATTATCGTCGCTGCGTGTTTGGCGCATATCTATGTTCACCATTGGGCGGTTTACACGACTTTTATTGCCGCCGTGCTGCCCGCAGTTGGCGCCGCTGTCGCGGGGGTTTTAAGCCAAGGCGAGTTTGAGCGGGTCGCCAAACGCTCTAAGGGTATGAACAAACATCTGCTACTTATCTTCAAAAAGCTGGATAAGAATTCCGGCGCAACAGTTCTGGAGCTGGCCGAACAAGCCCAACGCGCTATCGACACCATGAGCCAAGAGCTTTACGATTGGCGGGTGATTTTTCGCGGCAAACCTTTGGAGCAACACGCATGAGCCGTTATCAACCCCAACCCATAGATACCTCGGCAATCAACCTAAGCCCCGACATTTTGCAACTGACCGAACAGCTTGCCGAAAACACCCATAACCATTGGGCACAACAACGTTTGCAAGAAGGTTGGCAATATGGCCCAGAGCGCGATGACACTGACAAAACCCATCCTTGCCTAATCCCTTATGCGCAATTGCCCGAATCCGAAAAAGCCTATGACCGCAACACGGCTATGGAAACCTTAAAAGCGATGCTGGCGTTGGGGTATAAGATTGTTAAGGGCTAGGCGGCTAAAGCAAACCTCCCAATTTTTGTTGGGGGCAGTCTGACAAAGTGACTACTGTTGGGCGTTTTGCTAAGTGCGTAGCGGGTTTGGGCACTACGCTTTGTTTTGCTTATGGTGTCAGTGCATTTACTAAAACGGGTGTAATGCACTGTTTGATTTGTATATACTATGCCGTTTTACTTAGGTATTCTAAGCTTCTATCTATTTTGCTGAATATGCTTGCTTTTTTGAGGGGCGTATGCAAACAAAATGATCTTGCTAACGTATCTTTAAGCCTGCTCAACCCGTCCCAACAGGATCCTACATGAACAACAGCCTGATTTCAGAGATTACCGGACAAAATGACATTGACCCAACCGAAACCAAAGAGTGGATAGAGGCACTACAGTCGGTTTTAGAACAAGATGGCAGTGAACGCGCGCACTTTCTGATTGAACAACTGGTTGCAGCGACGCGGCAGTCGGGTTTTGATATTCCCTTTAGTGCCAACACCGCTTACCTCAACACCATTCCCGTTCCCAGACAAGCCCAATTTCCGGGCGATGCCACCATCGAACAAAAAATCCGTTCTTATGTGCGTTGGAACGCCATGATGATGGTGTTGCGTGCCAATAAGCACACAAATGTCGGCGGGCATATTGCCAGTTTTGCGTCTGCGGCTACTTTATATGATGTGGGTTATAACCATTTTTGGCACGCAGCGTCCGAGCAACACGGCGGCGATTTGATTTTTACCCAAGGCCACTTAACCCCAGGCGATTATGCGCGGGCGTTTTTGTTGGGTCGTTTTAGCCCTGAACAAATGGATAATTTCCGCCAGGAAGTGGATGGCAATGGTTTGTCGTCTTATCCGCATCCTTGGCTGATGCAGGATTTTTGGCAGTTCCCGACCGTGTCTATGGGTTTGGGGCCGATTATGGCGATTTACCAAGCACGCTTTATGCGCTATTTGCAAGACCGTGGTTTTGCCAATACCTCTAACCGTAAGGTCTGGAGCTTTTTGGGCGACGGCGAGACTGACGAACCCGAATCATTAGGGGCTATCGGCATGGCAGGCCGCGAAAAGTTGGACAACCTGATTTTTGTGGTCAACTGCAATTTGCAGCGTTTAGATGGCCCGGTGCGCGGCAATGGCAAAATCATCCAAGAACTGGAAAGCGAATTCCGTGGTGCCGGTTGGAATGTCATTAAATTGGTGTGGGGACAACGTTGGGATACCTTGTTGGCACGCGACAAACACGGCTTGTTGGCGGCGCGGATGATGGCCTGTGTCGATGGCGATTACCAAACCTTTAAAGCCAAAGACGGCGCTTATGTACGCGAGCATTTCTTCAACACCCCCGAATTGAAAGCGATGGTCGCCGATTGGTCAGACCGCGATATTTGGGAGTTAAACCGTGGCGGTCATGATCCTGCCAAAACTTATGCTGCCTTCCATGAAGCGGTCAACCATAAAGGCCAGCCTACGGTTATCTTGGCTAAAACCATTAAAGGTTATGGCATGGGCGCATCCGGCGAAGGCCAAAATACCGCGCACCAACAAAAGAAAATGAGCGACATTTCGCTAACGCATTTTCGTGACCGCTATGAGTTGCCCGTCACTGACGAGCAAATGCACGACTTGCCGTATCTGACCTTTCCAGAAGGTTCTAAAGAATTGCAATATATGCAGCAACGCCGCGCCGAATTGGGCGGACATTTGCCGTCGCGCCGCGCCAAATCATATGCCTTGGATGTGCCGGTACTCAGCGATTTTAAAGCCTTGTTAGAAGCCAGTGCCGAAGGCAAAGACATTTCCACGACGATGGCGTTTGTGCGCTTGCTGAATATCTTGGTGAAAGACAAAAACATCGGCAAACGTATCGTGCCTATCGTCCCTGACGAATCCCGCACGTTTGGCATGGAGGGTATGTTCAGGAGTTTGGGTATCTGGTCACAAGTCGGGCAGTTGTATAAGCCGCAAGATGCTGAACAGCTGATGTTTTATAAAGAAGACAAGCACGGGCA
>JABFST010000142.1 GCA_013140465.1 Methylococcaceae bacterium | reverse complement strand
GATCTACCCGCGTTACCCCGGGTATCGCCAACAACACGGCTAGGTCGGGCTTATGGCGGGTGGTCACTTGTAAGCTGCCAGTTGTCATTGCCTGCATCAGCCCCGTTACGCTTTCGCTTAAAATCAACTGGCCTTGGTGGATAATTTGCACATGCGTGCAAGCGGCCTGGACTTCACTTAAACGGTGCGTGGATAGCACCACCGCGTGGTCTTGCCCCAACTCGCTGATTAAGCTGCGGATTTCCCGAATTTGCAGAGGATCCAAGCCCACCGTCGGCTCATCTAGCACAATCACCTCAGGATTATGGACTATCGCTTGCGCCAAGCCCACGCGTTGTTGAAAGCCTTTGGACAAATTGCCTATCAGCCGCTGCCGGACTGTGCCTAACGCACACCGTTCTTGGGCCACAGTAACCGCTTTGGCAATCGCGGGGCGAGCGATGCCGTGCAAACGTGCGCAGTATGATAAAAATTCGTTTACGGTCAGGTCTTTGTAAAGTGGCGGCGTGTCTGGCAAATAGCCCAAATGCCGTTTGGCTAGTTGGGCCTGTTTGGGTAAGGCGTAGCCATTGATGGCAATCCGCCCTGCGCTAGGCGCGAGATTACCGCACAGTATTTGTAGGGTAGTGGTCTTGCCCGCCCCATTAGGCCCTAGAAAACCCAACACTTGGCCTTTGGATAAGGTAAAACTGACATCGTTGACGGCGCAGTGCGGGCCATAATAGCGGTATAAGTGTTCGACGGTGATGAGTGTGGACATCTTTAAGCTAAACTTGCTGTAGCAGGATTTGTAATTCAGCTTGGATTTTTTTACGGAAAAACAAAAATTTCCACCGTGTGCCGCCGCACTGCCGCCATAAAATGGCGGAACGGATGCCCGCTAATAAACAGGCGCGAATTTTATTGGCAATATCGGCCCTGGACAAAAAGCTGGGGTCGCCATTCACCATAATCCTAGGCTGCATAGTGCTGATAGTGCTTTGGTAGAGTTCGCCCAAATTAGCGATAGTGTTTTCATGCACCACGCCAAAATGTTCGCTTTGGGCTTGTGCTTTCAAGACCCCTGTGTGGATCGTTTTCAGCAAATCCTTGCGCCCGGACAGCTGGTTTTCCAAAAACACCAACGAAGCCGAATACCGTGCCTGTTCGGGGTTGGCGATTTTATAACCGGTCATTTGTATGTCCAATTGTTCCAGCCCCAATTTTATGCCGGACAAACTGCCATACACATCAATAACACTGTCCGTATCAATTTTTAGCACGCTGGCAAGACTGGCCTCTAAAGCAACCGCGTCGGCACTGCCTTTGCTTGCCAATTGCTGTACCAATGCGGCAGCTTGGGCTATGCCCGCAAGCGCAATGGTCTGGTGAGTGATGGTATTTAATTGCATAAGGCTATCGAGTAGGGTTAAGTAGGCTACTAGTCTAAAACATCTACTACCTATGGGGTATCTATATTTGACAGTACCGCGAGGGCAGGACTATTCTTTTTTGTGGGCGATGGCAATAGCGCCATAACCTGCCGCAGCCTATTTTAAAGGGTAAAGCCGTTTAAAAATAGCACATCCTTAACCCCAGTAAGCGTGCTAAACGGGTAAAATATTATTAGGATAATTCGGAAGATAAAGCAAAAATAGACTATCCTTTTAGTTTTGGCTAGGCACACTCTAAGCCAAGCACACTCGCCATAGCGGCAAACCTTATCAAGACCGCCTTTAGGCAACCATTTATTAACTGACAGCAGGGGAAATGCAATGACTGAATCTGTAACCTTAACCGTAACGGGTATGAAATGTGGCGGCTGCGAAGCCAATGTCACGGGCAAGCTGTCAGCGCTTGATGGCGTGATTAGCACTGCGGCATCCTTTAAGGACAACACCGTCACCATCGATTATGACCCTGACCAAACCACTCTCGACATCCTGACAAATACGATTACTGGCGCTGGTTTTACAGTAACTGACTAATCGCACACACGGTAACTTTATGAACAACGAAGAGACTTCTGAAGAATTACGGCTGTCCATTTTAGGGATGCGCTGTGCTGGCTGCGTGAGTGCCGTTGAAGGCGCGTTGGCGGCGGTTGAGGGGGTGGCTTCGGTAAGCGTCAATTTTGCTGACCATTCAGCACTGGTCAAAGGCCATGCCGATCCAACGTCATTAACCCAGGCCATTAAAGAAGCTGGTTTTGACGCCGCGATCATGGAAGGGTTTGAAGACCCCGCCGAACAAGAACAGCAGGAATTGCAGCGTTACCGTACTTTAATGAAAAAAGCGGCGGTGGCGGGGGCGTTTGGCTTATTCTTGATGTTGTCCGAGCATTTTGCTTGGCTGCCTGAAATTGGCTCAGCCACCGGGCTTTGGCTGTGGCCTGAAGTAGCCCTTATCACCTTAGGCATACTGGTTTATTCGGGGTGGCACTTTTACAGTGGCGCCGCCAAATCACTAAGCTTAGGGCAAGCCAATATGGATACGCTCATTGCCTTGGGGACGGGTTCGGCGTGGCTGTATTCCTGCATCGTCATCGATTATTCCGCACTCTTGCCCTCCTTAGCCAAACACGCTTATTTTGAGGCGGCGGTCGTCATTTTAGCCTTTATCAATTTAGGCACAGGGCTAGAAACCTTGGCACGCGGCAAAACCTCTTCGGCGATCCGCCAGCTTATCGGCTTACAGCCACGCACGGCACGCGTGGTCAGGGATGGCATAGAACTTGACCTTGCCATTGAGTTGGTCGGCTTGGGCGAAACTTTGCGCGTCAGGCCGGGCGAAAAAATCGCCGTAGACGGCATTTTGCTGGAAGGCCATTCTACGCTGGACGAATCCATGCTGACAGGCGAACCGATGCCCGTCGAAAAATCCGTAGGTGACGAAGTGGTAGCGGGTTCAATCAACCAAACTGGCAGTTTTTTGTTTCAGGCCACGCGCATTGGGCGTGACACGGCGTTGGCACAAATCATCAACAGCGTGCGCCTAGCCCAAAGCAGCAAACCTGAAATAGCCCGCTTGGCGGACAAAATTTCCGGCGTGTTTGTCCCAGCCGTCGTCGCTATTGCGGCCTTTACGTTTTTAGTTTGGTATAGCTTTGGCCCTGACCCGTCATTAGGCTATGCGTTTGTCACTTCCATGACCGTACTGGTCATCGCCTGTCCTTGCGCCTTGGGCTTGGCTACGCCGATTTCAGTCATGGTCGCGGTAGGCCGCGCGGCACAATCGGGCATCTTAATCCGCAAAGGCGATGCCTTACAAACTGCGGGCAAACTGACCTGCCTGATCCTCGACAAAACGGGTACAGTCACGGAAGGCAAGCCCACCGTGTCCAGTGTTGAAGCGATTGACAACCAATACACCGAAACCCAAATCTTACACTATGCCGCTTCGTTGGAATCGGGTTCGGAACATCCTCTCGCCGCCGCCGTGTTGCGGGCCGCCCAAGAACAGCAACTGGCTTTAAACAAGGTCAAACAATTTGAAGCCTTGGCTGGTTACGGCGTGACGGCTCTGATGAACGAACAACGCGTCTATTTTGGCAACAAAGCCTTAATGGACAGCAAGGGGATTAAGTTTACCCGCTACAACAACCGCTTGGAAAAACTGTCTGCACAAGGAAAAACCCCGATGCTGCTGGCGGTCGATGAAAAAATTGTCGGCATCATCGCCGTCTCCGATCCGATTAAGCACGATTCGGCCCTCGCCGTGCAACACCTAAAAGCCTTGGGTTTACGCATTATCATGGTGACGGGCGACAACCAAATCACCGCCCATGCCATCGCCAAACAAGCGGGCATCGCCGAAGTCAACGCCCAAGTCTTGCCGCAGGACAAAGCCGCTGTGGTTAAAGAACTGCAAGACCAAGGCGAAATCGTCGGCATGGTCGGCGATGGCATTAATGACGCGCCCGCCTTGGCACAAGCCAATGTCGGGCTGGCGATAGGCACAGGCACCGACGTTGCGATTGAAAGCGCGGATGTGGTGATTTTGCAGGGTTCGTTATTAAAGATACCCGAAGTGATAGGGCTGTCTAAAGCCACCGTCATCAACATCAAACAAAACCTAATCGGGGCTTTCTTTTATAACACGCTCAGCATTCCGGTTGCGGCTGGCCTGTTATACCCCTTGTTTGGGGTGTTGCTTAACCCGATGATTGCCGGGGCGGCAATGGCTATGTCATCGTTGACAGTGGTCAGCAATGCCAACCGTTTACGCTGGATGAAGTTTGATACTGAAAAGTAATACCTGTTTGCTATAACCGTACCTCAGCTAGAGGTACGGTTAAGCCGTTCAATAAGCATAGGCGACTGCTATTTAGACCGCTTAGTTGTGTTAAACGTATATGCCGACACGATATTGCGCTTATCGAACTTAATCACCAAATCTTCCGCACTGTGGGCACTGAACAAACTGTACTGGTAATTACCGTAAGTCCAGGTTTTCATGCCATTGTCTATGCCTTTGCGCCAAGGTGCGCCAAAGGTGGCATAAATGTCATTCTGGCTGGTTTCGCCTATACGGATAGTGGATATTTGCCCTGCCGGAAATTCATGCCCTATAGACGCGCAGCCCGACACCCCCAATACCCCCACCATTATCCCAACACAAGCCAACTTACGCAGACCACCAAGGTTTAAGCTATTCGTATTCATATACATGTTACCCATTAAAAAAAGCCTATCGTGCGGTTAAATCTAGTGTCTGTCAAATCTTAACGGGTCTAGGACTTTAGCTTGCGTGGGCTTTTGCCACGGATAAAGACGCACCTGAATAATGACTTAGCTTATGCTAGAATTTTGCCTATAGACCTTGTTTTGGAAGATTAGCCATGACTGATGATGAATTAAAAGCTTTAGTTGCCAGCCTTGCCGTTGCCCAACATAAAACTGACGAACAAATGAAGCGCACCGACGAAAAACTAAAACGCATGGGCATTACCTTAGGCAATGTCACCAACAACCAAGGCGACGTCGCCGAAGAATTCTTTTTCCAAAGTTTGATTAAAGACAACCGCCTTGGCTCTATCCGTTTTGATGACGTGGTTAAAAACATGGAAAAGCATCGGGGCAAAATCCAAGAAGAATACGATTTGGTGATGACCAACGGCGACGCGCTAGCGGTCGTTGAAGTCAAATACAAAGCGCATAAAAACGACCTAGACAAGCTGGACCGCAAAATGCGCCATTTCAAACAGCTGTTCCCGATTTACCAGCACTACAAGCAATACGGCGCGATTGCCAGCTTCCACATCAATGACGAAGCCAAAGCCGAAGCTTTGCGGCGTGGCTATTTTGTCTTGCAACGCAGTGGTGATTTGGTACATACCGATGCCAGTGCCCACCTGACAGTGTTATGACTTTTAGCTCGCCCAGCGACGGCGGGCCTTAACGCGTATGAGACTGTGAAAGAATTAACGTAAGCTTGCTCATCGGAGT
>JABFST010000324.1 GCA_013140465.1 Methylococcaceae bacterium | reverse complement strand
AAGAAAAAGAGGAGGCGAAAATGTCCAAGCGCGGCTCGTTGACAGGTAAATGGGCAAAGAATATACCGATTAAATATGACAGCAACATGAAGTTGCCCCCAGATGCCTAGCCCTGTTAGGGTTTACCTTAACAGCAAATTTTATTTTAGGATCACTGGCATAAACAGCCCATACAAATTAAAATGAAAGGTTTGTTATTGAGTGACCTTAATAACTTGCCGTGACATCCAACCTTAGGGATTTTTAATGACTGACCATAAACTAACACACCTAAAAGAGCTGGAAGCAGAAAGCATCCACATCATCCGCGAAGTGGCGGCTGAATTTGAACGGCCTGTCATGTTGTATTCCGTAGGTAAAGATTCCGCTGTGATGCTGCATTTGACCATGAAAGCCTTTTATCCCGGCAAACCCCCGTTTCCGTTAATGCACGTCGATACCACCTGGAAATTTAAGGAAATGATCCAATTTCGGGACATGATGGTCGAAAAACTGGGCCTAGATTTAATCGTTTATATCAATCAAGATGGCGTAGACCAAGGCATAGGGCCGTTTACTCACGGCAGCAAAAAACACACCGACGTGATGAAAACCGACGGCCTAAAACAAGCGTTGGATAAATACCAGTTCGATGCCGCGTTTGGTGGCGCCCGCCGAGACGAAGAAAAATCCCGCGCCAAAGAACGCGTGTATTCGTTCCGCGACAAAAACCACCGCTGGGATCCTAAAAACCAACGCCCCGAACTGTGGAACATCTACAACGGCAAAATCGACAAAGGCGAAAGCATCCGCGTATTTCCGTTGTCAAACTGGACCGAATTGGACATCTGGCAATACATCCATCTGGAAAACATCCCGATAGTGCCACTTTATTTTGCTAAAGAACGCCCTGTGGTCAACCGCGACGGCATGTTAATCATGGTTGATGACGAACGCATGCCCATCGGTGAAAACGAAACCGTGGAAATGAAAAAAGTGCGTTTCCGTACTTTAGGCTGTTATCCGCTGACAGGCGCAGTCGAATCCGAAGCCACTACGCTGCCTGAAATTATCCAAGAAATGCTGTTGACCACGACTTCTGAACGGCAAGGGCGTTTAATTGACCACGACCAAGCCGGATCGATGGAACAGAAGAAGCGGGAAGGGTATTTCTAACCATTTACAGAGCCAATTATGATTAATAGTGCTGAACTCAAAAATTTTGGACCCATAAAAGCTTTGGACTGGCAAAATTTGGGCAAAATTAACCTCATCATTGGCAACAATGGTTGCGGCAAATCATTTGTGCTTAAAGCGTTGTATAGCGCGATGCGGACTTTGGAAGATTATAAGCGTAATCAAAATGCGGACAGTATTGATGAAATTTTAAAACGTAAACTGCATTGGACTTTTCAGGCTGAAAATATTGGAGATTTGGTAACAAAACCGAGTGATGGAGTTTTATCGTTTAGTTTAATATTTAGTGGACAAAATTTTAGCTATAGTTTTAGCAACGATAACACTAATGTCTTCGACCCGTTGGAAAATCAAGTAGCTCCACGCACTGACAATTCTATTTTTTTACCTGCTAAAGAAATTTTATCATTACACCACATTATTTTAAACACCAGAAATCAATATCTATTCGGTTTTGATGATACCTATTTTGATTTAGCGTTAGCGTTACTTCAACCACCAACGGAAACAGTACTTGTTTGGGGTAATGGTATTGCTATGGGCAAAAGCCAGTCTGCTTTACATTTTAAATTTCCTTCAACATCAGGGCATAATTCTATTGATTTTAATGACTCACGGATGCTGCTTGAAGACTTAATTGAAGGCAGAATAGAGTTTGATGGGGATAAAAAACAATGGTATTTTATAAAAGATGAGCAACGCTTTCCTATGGGAGTAACTGCTGAAGGTATTAGAAAAGTCGCCGTATTAGATAGTTTGCTAGGTAATCGCCATTTAAACGAAAACTCAATTATTTTTATTGATGAGCCAGAATCTGCCTTACATCCAGAAGCCATTGACAAACTGCTGGATATTGTCGCTATGCTAGCTCAACATGGTATACAGTTTTTCTTAGCCAGCCATTCGTATTTTGTCATCAAAAAGTTATTCCTGATTGCTCAAGAACAACAGCTATCTATTCCTGTACTCTCCTATCAAAATGATGAATGGGTACAATCTGATTTAAAGGATGAAATGCCCAGCAATCCAATTATTAGCGAGTCAATTCGACTTTATAAAGAAGAAGTTACTCTGGCTTGCAAATGACCACAGAACCAATCATTGAATCGGGGATGACTTTTGGCCCATATTTAGATGGACATTTTTTTCGTATTGAAAAAACAGCCACACTAGATAAAATTAATAAAGGTGCAAAACCGGACGAAGGGGTAAAAATTGCGGAATTTTTATTATTACGAATGGAAGGGCAAACACCTACAATTTGGGTGATTGAGGCAAAAAATGGTTCACCTCAACCGGCTAAACAAGCAGATTTCGATAAATTCATCCACGAAGTTAAAGATAAATTATCTAATAGCTTGTTGCTGTTTTTAGCTATTTATCTGAAAAGACATTCAACTGAATTAGAGCTACCCCCCTGTTTTCAGAAAATAGACTTATCTACCACTCATTTTAAATTTGTTTTAATCATCACAAGCAATACTTACAAGGAGGAATGGTTGCCTCCTTTACAGGATGCTCTTCTTGAAGTATTAAATCCAATAGTTAAGCGAATGGTTAAAATGTGGAATCTATCATCAAGTGACGTTATTGTTATGAATCAAGATATAGCTAAAAAAAATGGATTACATAAAGACCTTGATTGACAACATTCATGCTACAACAACTTAATTATTAGAACCCCCTTAGGAAATAATATTATGTCCCACCAATCCGATTTAATCAGCACCGATATAGACGCGTACCTTACGCAACACGAAAACAAAGAATTGCTACGGTTTTTAACCTGCGGCAATGTCGATGACGGCAAAAGCACCTTGATAGGCCGCTTGTTGCATGATTCCAAAATGATTTACGAAGACCAATTGGCGGCGGTGCAAGCCGATAGCGTCAAATCCGGCACTACGGGTGCGGGTAAAATCGATTTGGCCTTGTTGGTGGATGGCTTGCAAGCCGAACGCGAACAAGGCATCACCATCGACGTGGCCTACCGCTATTTTTCCACGTCCACGCGCAAATTTATCATTGCCGACACCCCCGGCCATGAGCAATACACACGCAATATGGCGACAGGCGCATCGACTTGTGATTTGGCGATTATTCTTATCGATGCCCGCTACGGCGTGCAAACCCAAACTAAACGCCATAGTTTTATAGCCTCCTTATTAGGTATCCAGCACATTATTGTCGCGGTTAATAAAATGGATTTGATGGATTATAGCGAGACTGTGTTCAATACCATTAAAGCCGATTATCTACGTTTTACCGACACGCTGGATTTGCACGACATCCGTTTTATCCCGATGTCCGCCTTAGATGGCGACAATGTCGTCAACCCTAGCGAGAATATGCCGTGGTTTAGCGGACAACCGTTGATGGAAGCCTTAAACAGCGTAGAAATCGCTAATGACCACAACTTTAACGACGCGCGTTTTCCGGTGCAATACGTCAATCGGCCTAACCTCGATTTTCGTGGTTTTTGTGGCACGGTGGCGTCCGGCTTGTTCCGCACTGGCGATTTAGTGACCGCCTTGCCCTCAGGCAAAAGCAGTAAAATCAAATCGATAGTCACTTTCGACGGTGATTTGGTCGAAGCGTTTCCGCCTATGGCCGTCACTTTAACGCTAGAAGATGAAATCGATGTCAGCCGTGGCGATATGTTGGTCGGTGCCGAGCAACAACCGTCAATCGTCGCTGACCAATTCAAGGCCACTATTGTCTGGATGACTGAAAAAGCCCTCACGCCAGGCCGCCAATACACCTTTAAATTGGCGACGCGCAGCGTTTCGGGTGCGATTGCGCAGATTCATCACCGTATTGATGTCAACACCCTAGAACACCATGATGCGGCAGATTTACAACTTAACGAAATCGGTTCCTGCACCGTAACCGTGAACGCCCCTGTGGTGTTTGATGCTTACAAAACCAACAAAGGCACAGGCGCGTTTATTATTATCGACCGCCTGACCAATGGCACGGTCGGCGCGGGCATGATTACTGGCTCAATCGATGCGGAAAACCAACAGCCAGTCAGCCTAGAAGAACGTGCGGCGCGTTATAACCAAAAACCTGCGGCGATTGCCTTAACGGGCAGCAACGGCAAAGAACTGGCTTATAAGCTGGAACGCAAGCTGTTTGACAACGGTCACGCCACTACCGTGTTAGAAACCCAAAACACCTCATTAATCCAAGCCGTTAAAAACGCAGGGCTGATTTGCTTATGCGTCAATTACAGCAGTGACTTGGCTGACAGAAGTTTTAATGCCGATGTACTGACGGTTGATGATATTTATGCTGATTTAAAAGAACAGGCGATTGTTTACTGATTAGGTATAACTGATGGCAAAGCCCGTCAGTCATAGTGTCCTAAGCTGATAAATCCACATAAATCGCCCTCTCCCTCAGGGTATAAGTTTCTACACAAGTTTTAATAGCCATAAAAACAATAAGTTTCACTGCGCATAGCCTCCTCTCCCACAGGGAGAGGGTTGGTGAGAGGGGTATGTAAATCACACGTTAAAACCCCTCATCCCAACCTTCTCCCTGAGGGGGACGGCTCTATATGGGTTGTGTACATATTTAAGCCCTCATGGAGAGGGTAGGGTGAGTGGATTTAAATTGGTTTTAGACCTGATTTTTTCCGGCACGGCAAAGCCTAAAGCCTTTGCACGCCGGCATTCAGCTGACCCGCCTAAATCGCCAAATCCCTGCGCCTATCTGCCTTTCAGCACTATTTTCTTCGGTCTTGGCCTAACGGCGCACACCTTCGCTTTTCACTAAAAGCAGTTGCGAAATAAAAAAAAATACTCGATACTTAAAATTCAATAGGCCCTGTTTTACAGCCGTTGGACAGGCCGTGTTTACCACTACTTGAGATTGAACATCATGAATAAAACTTATTTTTTAGGGTTGGCAATGGCGGGTGTTTTGCTAAACCCAATCAGCGCATCTGCGGCTAGTGACAGCAAATACCCTGCCGCTGATTTTGAGCCTAGCGTGATTTATTCCAGCAACGAAGTCGCCCAAAACGATGCCGACCCTAAATACCCTGCGGCAAACTTTACCCCTACGGTCATCTATGTGGACAGCCAATTGGCAGAAAAATCCCAAGATAATTTCGACCCTAAATACCCCGCAGCCTATTTCAAGCCTACCGTCATTTATCCATAGTAGAATGCCGCTAGGCTAGTATTCTAGCCCGCTGTTTAATCTGGGATAGTGGCTATGCTTTTATTCCAGATTAAAGCCATCTCGATGAC
>JABFST010000394.1 GCA_013140465.1 Methylococcaceae bacterium | reverse complement strand
GCCTTGGCCTGTTCTGCGGCCTCGGCTTTGGCTTTTTCGGCAGCCTCGACTTGGGCTTGTTTTGTTTCCTCGACAGCTTCGGCCTTGGCTTTTTCGGCAGCTTCTGTCTGTTTGATAGCTTCGGCTTGAGCTTGTAGGCTCGCCGTGTCTATCATTGTGGCATGGATAATTTCGGGTTCAGGCTTGGGTTCTTCGGCCTGTTCAGGCTTCACGAGTGCGCTTAAGGCAAATAACAGCAACACGCTAAGGTGTAGGGCTAAGGCCAGCAATAGGGGCCGGGTAAATTTTTTTTTCTTGTCCATCTAACTTATTGGTCTTCTGGCTTGGTCATTAACCCCACAGTAGGCACACCCGCATTTTTTAGGGCCGCCATGACTGTCACCACCGTGCCATATTCGATGCCTTTGTCTGCGCTAATCAGCACTTGTGTGCCGGGTTTGCTGGACAAGGCTAAGGCCACGCGGTCATTGATGACATCGGGTTCGATACGTTCGTCATTTTGCCCATCGACATTGATGTAGTATTCACCTTGTGCTTTTATGGAGATAACGATAGGCGGCTCGCCGTCTTTTTGTTCGACCATCGCTGATTCGGCCTTGGGCAAATCCACTTCTACGCCTGTTTGCAACATCGGCGTGGTTATCATAAAAATAATGAGCAATACGAGGGTGACATCAATGTAGGGTACGACATTGATTTCCGCCATCGGTTTTCTGCGTCCGTGTTTGCCTCTCATTTGCTGTGCGCCTGTCTTTGTAGTAACACAACAAATTCTTCTACAAACAGTTCGTAACGGCCTGTGAGGCGATCTAAGCGGGTAGAAAAACGGTTATAGGCAACTACCGCAGGTATTGCCGCAAACAGGCCAATCGCAGTGGCGATCAGGGCTTCGGCGATGCCCGGCGCAACTTGCGCCAAGGTGGCTTGCTTGACATTGCCCAAAGACATAAACGAATTCATGATGCCCCATACCGTGCCAAACAAACCGACATAAGGGCTGGTTGAACCCACGGTAGCCAAAAACGCCAAATGTTCGTCCAGGCGTTCCAACTCGCGCGACAGCTCTATGCGCATCACACGCTGCGCACTTTCCACTTGTACGGCGGGTTCGACATTACCTGCTTGGCGCATCCGCGAAAATTCTTTGTAGCCCGCCAAAAAGATTTTTTCGATGCCTTCGGGTTCAAAATCTTTCGCCGCCAATTTGCGGTACAAATCAGCCAACGATACGCCTGACCAAAATTGGTCTTCAAATTCGTCGGTAATTTCCACGGCGCGGTTAAGTTCTTTGCGTTTGGAAAAGATGAAGGTCCACGATGCCACGGATGCAGTCAGCAGCATTACCATGACAAATTGCACCACAAAACTGGCTTCTTTGACTAAATGGAATATCGATAAATCAGTGTTCATTCTTTAACAGCTCTAGTAAGTTTTCGGGAATGGCTTTAGGGCGCATGGTGTTGGCGTCCAAACAGGCAACGCGCACGTTACTTTGGCATAACACGGCATCGCCTAGGGTTAGGTGTTGGCTAAAGGTCAGGCTGGCCTTTTTGAGTTCGATAATTTGGGTGCGGGTTTCCAGTAGCTCGTTAAAGCGGGCGGAACGGATAAAGTCTATGTCCATTGCCCGCACCACAAACAGTATGCCCAGCGTAGTGCGCAAAGTGTCTTGCTCGCAGCCAAAGGCACGCAGCATTTCGGTACGCGCACGCTCAAAAAATTTTAGGTAATTGGCGTGATAAACCACGCCACCTGCATCAGTGTCTTCGTAATAGACACGCACGGGCCAGATAAAATCGCTATTAATCATGGTGATGGTATAAGCGTGAAGGCTTCCCGTTTAAGCTGGGACAGTTTGGGTGTCGTTCGCTGAGCGGAGTCGAGTCGTTCGCTGAGCGGAGTCGAAGCGAATCCCGCCGCCGGCTTCGACTCCGCTCAGCCAAGGGCTCCGCTCAGCCAACGGCTCCTCAGTCCCGCTTTAAGTGAGTAGCCAGCGTGAACGAGTGGACAAAGTCCATTAATCAAACAAATCCTCGGATACGCCTAACTGCTTAGGAGGGGTTAAACCAAAATGCAGGTACGCATTCCGTGTGACGACCCGTCCTCGCGGTGTGCGCATAATAAATCCTTGTTGTAATAAATACGGCTCCAATACATCTTCTATCGTGCCGCGCTCTTCGCTGATCGCGGCAGCCAGGGTATCCAGGCCCACGGGCCCCCCGGCAAAATTGTCTATCATCGCCATTAACAGCTTGCGGTCTAAGGCGTCAAAGCCGTTATTATCCACCCGCAACATGTCTAAAGCCTGAACGGCGATAGTTTTGGTGATAGTGCCATCGCCTTTTACTTCGGCAAAATCGCGTACCCGCCGCAACAAGCGGTTGGCAATGCGCGGCGTGCCGCGTGAACGGCGGGCTATCTCAAACGCGCCTTGTGCGTCCATCATAATGCCCAGCACCTTTGCCGAACGGTTGACGATGCTCGCCAATTCATCCACCGTATAAAACTCCAGCCGCTGCACAATGCCAAAGCGGTCGCGCAAAGGGGAAGTGAGTAATCCGGCTCGGGTAGTGGCGCCGACCAAGGTAAACGGCGGCAGGTCTAGTTTGATGGAACGGGCGGCAGGGCCTTCGCCTATCATTAAATCCAGCTGATAATCTTCCATAGCTGGGTAGAGAATTTCTTCAACTGCGGGATTCAAGCGATGTATTTCATCGATAAACAACACGTCATGGGCTTCAAGGTTGGTCAGCAAGGCGGCAAGATCACCCGCTTTATCCAATACCGGCCCAGAAGTCTGGCGAATTTTAACACACATTTCTGCCGCGATGATATTGGCAAGCGTGGTTTTGCCTAATCCGGGCGGGCCAAAGATTAAAACATGGTCTAAGGCTTCTTGGCGTGCCGTTGCCGCTTGGATAAAAATCTGCATTTGGGCGCACAATTCTTTCTGCCCTACATAGTCGCTTAGACGTTTAGGGCGGATGGCGCGGTCTTGCCGTTCTTCGTCGGCATGGCGGCTGGCGGTGATTAATCGGTCGGTTTCTATCATTTCAACGCGCCTTGTAAGGCCAGCCGGATAATATCCTCACAGCTTTTGCCTTCGGTGTTAAGGTTTTGCACCATTTTACTGGCATCTAAGGGTTTGTAGCCTAAGGAACACAATGCGCTGATGGCTTCTTGCTTAGGCTGGCCGATAACGGCGGTGGCGGTGCTTGCAAACGCAGTGCTGTCCGCCATATCGGGCAAGCGGTCACGCAGCTCTATGACCAAACGTTCGGCGGTTTTTTTGCCGACACCGGGCAAGCGGATTAAGGCCAAGGTGTCGTTGTCCTGAATGCAGCGGTGGAAAGCCTCGGCACTTTGCCCGGACAAAATCGTCAAGGCCAACTTGGGGCCGACACCATTGACTTTTATTAAGGTGCGGAACAGCGTGCGGTCGGCGTGGCTGACAAAGCCGAACAGGCTATGCGCATCTTCGCGCACCACCAAATGCGTATGCAAGGTGACTTCTTGGCCTAATGCGGGCAGCTCATAGAACGTGGTCATCGGAGCTTCGACTTCATAACCGACACCTTGCACGTCCAACACTAAATACGGCGGGGCTTTTGCCACCAGTTTGCCGCGTAAAAAACCAATCATCGTAATATGCCTTGTTGGCCTAAGCGTAAGGCCGTTTGTTGGTAGTGCGCATGACAAATGCTGATACCCAAGGCATCGCTGGCATCTAAAGAGAGCTGGCCTTGCACATTCAGCAATAATTTCACCATGTGTTGGACTTGCAATTTATCGGCCGCACCTTTACCCACCACGGCTTGTTTGACTTGCCGGGCGGCGTATTCAAAAACCGGGATGCCTTGGGTTTGTACGGCACAAATCGCCGCGCCGCGCGCTTGCCCAAGTTTTAACGCCGAATCGGCATTTTTGTGCATAAACACTTGTTCAATCGCCATTTGCTCGGGGTGGTAGTTGTTGACAATTTCTAAGATGCCGTCAAATATTTGTTTTAGCCGATCAGGAAAATAATCGGCCTTGATATGGATGCTGCCACTCGCCAAGTATTTGTAGCCTTGCGGGGTGTTTTCTATCAGGCCATAACCTGTTAAGCGTGATCCAGGGTCTATCCCTAAAATTCTCATTATTTTTTCACTATAAGGCACAGCAGGGGGTAAGGATGGCAATATAGCATCCGAAGTTGATGAATCTGCATAAACTCCCTCTCCCTCAGGGAGAGTCTACATCAAACTCCCTCTCCCTCTCCCTCAGGGAGAGGGTAGGGTGAGGGGTATTAATGTCGCTTTCCTTCCTTCGTTTTCTATAACAACGGGGCTAGGCAATATCCTACAGCCAGAACGCACTAAGTGCTTTTTTGCTCCAAAAATGCCACGACATCCTCATTATTAACTTGGTAGTAAATATCTTCAACCGCTACTGTCACGCCTAGGGCAGCAAAGCTAATGTCATCACCCAAAAAATAATAACTGGGCAACCATAGCTCTTGGCGGCTGAACACGACAATTTCAGCAATGTCTTGTTCGATAAGCACATAGTATTCTAAGCTAGGAATCTGTTGGCAACGCAAGCGCTTTTGGGTTTTGTCAAAACGCCGGGTTGATTTTGACAACACTTCAACAATCAGCGTGGGCGCGTTTTTGTAATAGGCGTTGGCGTCGTCCTGTTGGCATACCACCATCACATCGGGATAAAAAAAGTCTGATCCTGCCCTGACTTTCATATCTGCAATAAAGACGCGGCAAGGTGAGCCTTTTAGACGGTTTTTTAGTTCAGTCAGCATATTGGATGACAGCAAATTATGGTATTCACTCGCCCCCGCCATTGCATAAGCCTGACCGTCCACTAGCTCATGCTTGGTTTTCGCCAACGCTTCTCCGTCCAAATATTCGGATTCGCTTAACAACGGATAACTTGGATTGACGCTCATGATAATTAACCTAAAAATGCTTATTGGGGCGTGCCATTGACGATGTTGGCATAAGTATCTACAAGTCGCACCGTACCTAGCTCCCTCTCCCTTAGGGAGAGGGTAGGACTAACCAACTGCATCACCACCAAACGTGTCGCAACGTACCTAGCTCCCTCTCCCTTAGGGAGAGGGCTGGGGAGAGGGGCATATAAACCAGCTTGAAACCCCCTCATCCCAACCTTCTCCCTCAGGGAGAAGGAGCTTTTTGACTTCTGTAGTTGGCGGGGCTGCGCTGTAAAAACGCCACCTCCAAGCCTAAAGCGGTTGCTCCGCCACCAACTCGGGTGTTTTTGCGGCAAATACCTCGGCAACCAAAGCGATATGTGCAGCAAATTGGGGCAGCACCGGAATCTTCCAAGTCCGTCCGACCACACGCGCCAAGATATTGTTCATCCACAGGCGGTTGGATTGCGCATGTTCTAACACAAACGCGTAACGCCCTTCCTCGTTGACAATCGCAAAAC
>JABFST010000160.1 GCA_013140465.1 Methylococcaceae bacterium | reverse complement strand
GGATGACTGTATCAAGAGCTTGAGCGAACGTCCCAGAAAGCGGACGTTGCAAGGTTTGCCCAGCCCCATCCTGACCCTGTTGCGACAATCCCGGGACATCGGGCTAAGCCGTGTTTAATCAATGGGATAGGGGCTTAAGTTGGCGCGTATGGAGGCATTCCCACGCAGAGATTGGGAACGAGAAATTATATATTTTATGCGTTGTAATTTAGGCTTACTTTTAAGTGCCATTTTCAATGATTTTATCCAATAAACGATAAAATGTGGTGGAGGGATTAGCAAATGGATTACCTGATGCTTCGTGATCTGCTAATTGTCTTTCAGCACGCCTTCTGGCCACGGCAAAATCGTTTTTTATCTGTTCAAAATCAAACTGCTTACTATGTTCTGGATCATAATTTGGCATTACCGAAGCCAATTTACTTTGAAGATCGTGTCTATGAATGTGGGCGCAATGCGGTGTGATATGCCATAAAGCCCAAATTTCAATGCAAGGGTTGGATATGGCGGTATGGACTTTGTTGGCTTTTGCCATATCACGCGCTTGAGGGATATTCGGATGCTCATCCACATCAAAAACCGCCCATACTTCAAATAACGTATCAAAGCTATTCGCCGTTTTCTTGGCTTTTGCGTCTTGGTCTTTTTTTCTCTCAACCGCTTTCTTCACAATGGTAACTGGTGCGCCCGCAGGTGCTACGGTTTCAACTTCGACTAAGCCGTTGCCATGTTGTTTGGCAAAGCTTTTTAAGTATTCCGGCTCAGTGTTTTTGCCTTCACAAACCGCAATGATTAAAAACTTTGGCGATTTTGTACCCAGTTTGCGGCTAATTGACCGCGATTTCGGGAGTTGTCTAGCCATTGACGGTTTTTTCGCGTTGGAAAAGCTGTTGAATATCGCCTAAAAACGGAATCGCGCCAAACCGCCCCTCCAAATAACCTTTTTGAATATTGTCCGTACTGCGTAATTGGTAATCGGTCAGCGGCGCAATAACGGTTTCGCCGTTAAGGTTTTTTTCTGAAAACCAGATTTGGTCGCGTCTTAATAAATTGCTGCACAGAATATGGGTTTCGTGGGTCGTGAACAGTAATTGTGCGCCGTTGGGGTTGGTTGCTTTATGGTTGAATAATTTGATGACTTGAAGGGTTAAGAGTGCGTGTAGGCTGGATTCGATTTCATCGACGATAAAAATGCCGCCTTGGTTTAATGCTTTAAAGGCTGGTGTTAATAAAGCGATCATAGCTTTAGTGCCGAGGCTTTCTTCTTCCAATTCAAACAAAACAAGGTTGCCGTTCTGGTCTTTATGGGAAAGTTCTAGGCGAGCATCATCAAACAGAGAATCAATTATTCCTTCGAGTCTATCATCTCTAACGGTGTGAAAAGCATCAATCAAAGCGATTGTTGATTGTTTAATCAGGAGGTCATTTTCTCGTGGAATTTTTATCTTTAACTTAATACCTTCTATTCCAGCTCCCGAATTTTTTAAAAAATTGTTGACTTGATTAATAACGCCTATTTTTTTAATGGCATTAGCTATCTTCTTAGTGGATAACTCTTGATCAAACCTAAATAAAAAAAACCTCAAAAAATAATCCTGAATTTCACTCAATAACTCGTGGTTGTTTTGGGCAGCGGTACTTAAAAAAAGACTATTGTCTCTTGTCAGGCGAGCAATAACTTTATTCTCAGCTTTCAAATACTTGCTAAATTTATATTCGTTCTCTTCTTGCCTATTTCTATGGAACAAAACTTTCCTTGATTTACGATTTTCATAACTATAAGAAAACAGCCATTCTTCCATAACGGCTTTATCATTGATTTTAAAGCCATAGTGATAGTGAATTCCACCCAAAACAAAATCCATATCAAAATCACTGGTTTCATCTTTTGCATCGGCATTCAATTTAAAAACAGGCCGATGGATGCCGCTAGTTTCAGCCTTTCTATAAGAGTTACGGATAAATTCGACAAAAAACTTCAAGGCTTCAATCATATTGGTTTTACCCGACGCATTTGCTCCATAAATGGCAATGCTGGGTAAAATCGCCTCAGGAAGCGCCGAAGTATAAATTAAATCCGCTTGCGGGTCTTTCAAGCTCGATGCTGTAAAAAGCAACTCTTGATAACCATAGATGGATTTGTAA
The DNA here is from genome assembly GCA_013140465.1 of Methylococcaceae bacterium. Classification (GTDB taxonomy): domain Bacteria; phylum Pseudomonadota; class Gammaproteobacteria; order Methylococcales; family Methylomonadaceae; genus Methylobacter_C. Next base: position 3,311 of record JABFST010000160.1, on the reverse strand, counting down.
TTGGAACAACCGAAACGAATAAGCATAGATGAGGAAAAGATGTCTTTAAAATGACTTGTATCTGATGATTTTACATTATTTTTGTAAAAAGTCGAATTACAAGACAGCTAGGAACCCTTGATGTAAATTCACAAAACGAATTTGGCGTAACAAAAAAACCGCCCGCTATCGGGATATAGCATTGTTGGTTGGGTTGATGCGCTTCCAACCCAACCTTGTATGATGAAAACTAATGAAACCCTACACGTCTACAAAGTATCCAATATCGCCCGCTTCACCGCATCCAAATTCGCTTCTATCGTCACCGGATGCGCAGCGGCGCATTGGCTGATGGCGGTGTCGGGGTCTTTTAGGCCCATGCCTGTGAGTGTGCAAACAATAATGCTGCCTTCGGGGATTTTGCCGCTAGCGATGTCGCGCATGGCGCCTGCCAATGACGTGGCGGAGGCGGGTTCGCAAAAGATGCCTTCTTGTTGGGACAACAGCTTTTGCGCGGCTAAGATTTCGGCATCGGTGAATTTGTCAAACCAGCCGCCGGATTCTTGTTGTGCGGCCCAGGCGTAATCCCAAGATTGGGGGTTGCCGATACGGATGGCGGTGGCGATGGTTTCGGGGTTGTCAATTTTATGGCCCGCTACGAAAGGCGCGGCACCGGCAGCTTGGTAGCCACACATGATCGGGCGGTTGCTGCATACGCGGTCGCGGGCGTATTCAGTGTAACCTTTCCAATAGGCGGTGATGTTGCCCGCATTGCCGACCGGCAAGCAGTGGTAATCGGGGGCAAAACCCAAGTCATCGACAATTTCAAAGGCGGCAGTTTTTTGCCCGTCGATGCGGTAAGGGTTGATGGAGTTGACGATGGTCACAGGGGCGTGTTCCGCCACTTCTTTGACCAATTCCATGCCTTGGTCAAAATTGCCGTTAATTTGGATGATGGTGGCGTTATACATTAAGGTTTGCGCCAATTTGCCCAAGGCGATTTTGCCGTCGGGGATGAGCACAAAGGCTTTGATGCCCGCACGCGCGGCATAGGCGGCGGCAGATGCGGAGGTGTTGCCTGTAGACGCGCAAATGATGGCTTGGCTGCCTTCTTCGACGGCTTTGGTGACAGCCATCGTCATGCCCCGGTCTTTAAACGATCCGGTGGGGTTTAAGCCTTCAAATTTGACGTAAATATTCACGTCTTTGCCCAGCAAGCGTGGGATGTTTTGCAGTTGGATCATCGGCGTGTTGCCTTCGTTAAGGCTGATGATGCGGGTGCTGGCGCTCACTGGCAGACGGTCTTTATAACGGTCGATAAGGCCCGTGTAGTGTTTGTGTGTAGACATGGTTGGTTTATCCCAAAGTTTCTAGGCGGATGCGGTTGACTTTTCCAGTGACGGTGTTGAGTGCTTCGATTTTTGCAATCGCGGCATTCATTTCTTTTTCTAAGGTGCGCTGGGTACGAATGATAATAGGTATGGCGGTGTCGGTAGCCGACGGTTCTTTTTGGATGATGGCTTCTATGCTGATGTGGTGGTCAGCCAAAATGCGCGTGACATCCGCCAGTACGCCGGGTTTGTCTTCGGCACTCAGGCGCAAATAATACGCAGTTTGAAAGCTATCAGCCCCGAGTACGCGGATATCGGCGATAGCATTGGCTTGGAATGCCAAATGCGGGACGCGGTTTTCAGGGTCGGAAGTCAAAGCCCGCACCACGTCGATGACATCAGCAACGACTGACGATGCGGTAGGCTCTGCACCTGCACCTGCACCGTAATACAAGGTTGCGCCAACGGCATCGCCTTTGACCAGCACCGCGTTCATGACACCGTTGACATTGGCAATCAGGCGGCGTTCGGGGATTAAGGTGGGGTGTACGCGCAATTCGATACCGTCGGCGGTTTTGCGGGCGATGCCCAAATGTTTGATGCGGTAGCCCAGTTGTTCGGCATACTCGACATCCAAGCGGGTAATTTGGGTGATGCCTTCTGTATACACTTTGTCGAATTGCAGGGGGATACCAAAAGCGATTGATGCCAAGATGGTCAACTTGTGTCCGGCATCTATGCCTTCGACATCAAAAGTCGGGTCGGCTTCGGCATAGCCTAAGGCTTGGGCTTCGGCTAGCACGTCGTTAAAATCACGGCCTTTGTCGCGCATTTCGGTCAGGATAAAATTGCCTGTGCCGTTGATAATGCCCGCTAGCCATTCAATTTGGTTGCCGCTTAAGCCTTCGCGGATGGCTTTAATAATAGGGATGCCGCCCGCCACTGCCGCTTCAAACGCGACTATCACGCCTTGTTCGCGCGCTTTGGCGAAGATTTCATTGCCATGCAGGGCAATCAGCGATTTGTTGGCAGTGACCACATGCTTGCCGTTGGCGATGGCGGTCAGCACCATGTCTTTGACTGCGCCCGCACCGCCGATCAATTCCAGGACTATTTCAATGTCGGGATTGTTGATGATGCTGTAGGGGTCATCGGTCAAGATGATGCCGTCGGTGTTGCAAATCCGTGGTTTTTGCAAATCTTTTGCCGAGGCATGGGTGATGATGATTTCCCTGCCCGCCCGCCGTGCTATCTCGGCGGCATTGCGTTTTAATACATTGACCGTACCGCCACCGACAGTACCCAACCCTAACACACCTACTTTTATCGGTTTCAAATTAAGCTCCGGTTATACAAATATTTACACCCTTAAGGTTTTGGGGCCTTAAGGGGTTGTGCGAAAAACATTATCGTGAGGTTATATTCAACAACGTACTGCTTGTAGGTCATCGTGTGATTTAAGCTATTTTTTGCCAATGGTGGAAATCTTGAATAGCTTCTAGTTCGATTTTTTCAGTCTGTTGCGCTTGATATAAATCCCAACGTACTTGCAGGTTTAGCCAATAATCAGCCGAAACGCCAAAAAATTTAGCTAAACGTAAGGCGATACTGGGGGTAACGGCTATTTTTTTATCAAGCAACTCACTAATGCGTTGCAGTGGAACATGAATAGCTTGCGCCAAATCCAGCGAACTCATTTCCATTGGAATAAGAAATTCTTCTGCCAGCATTTCCCCTGGATGTGTAGGTTCCCTGTGGGTTGGAATGCGCATTATTACTACCTCTACGAGTGATAATCAACGATTTCTACTTGATCTGGATTTGCTTTGTGCCAGCTAAAGCAAATCCTATATTGGTCGTTGATTCTGATACTAAATTCACCTTTTCTATCACCCGATAATGCTTCGAGGTGATTACCGGGTGGGATTGTTAATTCTTCTAAATCCAAAACAGAATCAAGCTGGTCAAGTTTTCTAAACGCTATCTTCCATAAAATTTGCG
>JABFST010000358.1 GCA_013140465.1 Methylococcaceae bacterium | reverse complement strand
ATTAAAATACTACTTTTTTCGGAAATATTTATTGAAAGCTCTTCATTAATAACAATATGTTCAAAGTGAACGCTTGAGTGATTTAACCTAATTGGTATTGAGTAACTATAATAATCTATATCAATAAGACCTTGAGTTTTATTATAAGTAATTAAATTATCTAAGTTATCAGACTTGAATATATTAGATAACTTTATATCAAAGGCTTCAGATATGGCTTGCTCAATAAGCATTTTGTTTTCATAGTAATATCCAGCATCTTCATTTACAACATAGTTTAAACTTATTAATAATGAATAAAGTAATTTAATTAAATGAGTTTTTCCAGTACCATTTTCACCAACAATCACATTTAAGCCATTAGAAAAATGTAACGTATGTTTATTCTTAAAAACAGTGAAATTTTCTATTTCAATGCTTTTGATTTTAATGTCTTTACTAAGTATTGTATTTTCAATAGCAGTATTGGCTTCATTTATTAATTGATTATCATTGATTTTAACAATCGTTTTAATATAAGCTCCTTTAGCTGGAAAATAAATATACTCTTGTAAAAGTTCCCATTTATCAACTGTCAGATGCCTACCATCTTTCGGGTTATCAATACACTTCCCATAATGCGTAATCGTTGAATCCTCCGCCAACAACAAAATATCCTCCGTCTCAACCCGCTTAACAATCTCCAAATATTTATCGGCATAACCATTAATCCACTCATCATTATTAATAAAATCAGCCTTTTTATTTTCAACACCCCATTTCGCTCGCACTAACCAATAATTCATCATCCATCTCCCTAGCAAACTACCTTAACGTTATAAATAAGTTTTTAAACTTAAAAACACCACACTAACAAAACTAATCATCTTGCGCTGGAAAAATATTGCGCCGTACCTGTGTATCATAGTTTTGATATAACATTCCCATCTTTCTACCCCAAAACGTAAAATGCACCCCATAATTACAATTAAAATGCTGATGATGTTGGTCGTGATGGGTGACTCCAACGATTGGAGAGGGTGGTAAAGCGAAAAAACCAGCGTATTCATGACCACAATGCCCTAACACATCGGCAATTAAATCATACTAACGACGCACAATTAATACTTCTAACGGAATAGGCAACAACATTAGTTCGACCCCCAACCTTAATGCCCGAACTTTTACCTCGGAAGTAAAATAGGAGTTTGTCACTAAAATCATATTGGTTACATTGGCAAGTTTTGCGCCTGTAACCAATTGATTTAGAGCTTTTATATCAACGGTTGTCCCAACTGTCCTTTGTTTAACTTCGATAGCAAATTTACGTTTGGCTTTGTAGGCAAAAATATCAACGCCACCATCTCCATGCTGAAATTCTTGCCCTACTTTGGTAATGATGGCATCAGACCAGCCAGCTGCAACAAAAACATCACGAATGAAAATTCCAAAATCGGATGGCGAAAGGTTATCAATTTTTTTGAAGTCAGTAATCATTTTCTACCATAAAAGTCAGCTAGGATTAATAGGGGAAATAAGCCCAAATTGTAAGCCGAGTAGGTCGGACACTTGCTTTTCGTACCCCACATTCAATGCCCAGACTCGGTAATGGCTTTAGCAGCGTAGCTTGGGTTGCCGCTTTTTGGCAGCCCTACAATAAAACTTAACCCTTTTCTTTCCGCAATAATGTCATTCACAGAATAGTTTTTGCCACTGCTGACATTCTTTAACATGGTTTCCATAACCCTGATTAAATTGTTGCATAAAGCGAATAAATGCGGAAGGTAGATTCGTCGATAGGGACTGTGACAGTTTTCCGAAATTAGGCAAAAAGACAATTTTCCGCAACCAAAACCCATTGGCCTACCTGGTATTTTCCGCTGTTTTTAGTGATTGTTGGCAATGCTTTCACAGTCTCTATCGGCGAAACTGCCCTATGCGCTATCAACAAGGGTTTGATAGCCTCGACGCTATCGGTGCTGCCAAAGTGACCGTAGCTAAATCACGCCTGTTGCTGGGCAACACTTCCAGCATAAAATACTTTACCGAGATTTTATACAAACCATCAAAGAACGGGTTGCGCACGAACTAGCCTTTGCCAGCACACGACTGAATAAGGCCATTGCCCTGTTCCTTAATGACAAAGCCGAAACCGCAAGGCTGACACTTAGAGACTTGGTAAATGCCACCATCGGCTTAGTAGAACTTGCCCTTAAAACCGCCAAACCCTGCAATAGCCTACACCTCATGTTATCGGCAAAAGGCAATCCCACTCTGGACTAGCTGACCGCTATTGTTAACGTGCTGCGTAATACCCTGCACGTTAATATCACGGTGCAAACGGTTTCTTATAGCTAATTTTTTTGCGCGACTGATTATAATAGGTGCTGGCGCGTGCTGTTATGCTTTGCCGGACAGCTTTTTCCCCACCTTATCCCTTTTGCCCATGCAACAATACCTGCAATTACTCGACAAACTCTTAACTGAAGGCAGCCCTAAAGGCGACCGGACGGGCTGCGGCACACTGTCTATTTTTGGCGTACAGCTGCGTTTTGATTTAAGCCAGGGCTTTCCGTTGGTGACGACCAAAAAAATCCATTTAAAATCGATCATCCATGAATTGCTGTGGTTTTTGCAAGGCGACACCCATTTGGCGTATTTGCATGAACATCAGGTCAGCATTTGGGATGAGTGGGCGGACGAACACGGCTCTTTAGGGCCGGTGTATGGGCAGCAATGGCGTTCGTGGCAAACGCCCGATGGCAAGCAGATAGACCAGTTGCAGCAGATTATCAGCCAGCTAAAAACCAACCCGAACAGCCGCCGGATGGTGGTGTCGGCATGGAATGTGGCGGATTTGCCCGATGAAGGCATCAGCCCACAGGCCAATGTTGCGCAGGGTAAAATGGCCTTGGCGCCGTGCCATGCTTTGTTCCAGTTTTATGTCGCGGATGGCAAGCTGTCTTGCCAGTTATACCAGCGCAGTTGCGACACGTTTTTGGGTTTGCCGTTTAATATTGCCAGCTATGCCTTATTGACGCATATCGTGGCGCAACAATGTGATTTGGCGGTGGGTGAGTTTATTTGGACAGGCGGCGACGTGCATTTGTACCTAAACCATTTGGAGCAAGCCAAGCTGCAATTGGGCCGCCAGCCGTATGCGTTGCCGCAGTTGCGCATTAAGCGCAAGCCCGAGTCTTTGTTTGCTTATGAGTATGACGATTTTTGTGTGGACGATTATCAGGCGCATCCAGCGATTAAGGCCGCGATTTCGGTGTAGCTTAGGGCTGCCCAAACCAGCGGTTATAAACGGCAATCCCGGCATAAATGGCGAGTACCATAATCACGGATTCTTGGGACAGCAAACCCAAACCCGCGACCGCAGGGCCAGGGCAATAACCGCCTAAACCCCAGCCCACGCCAAAAATTGCAGATCCCAGCAACAAAGGCTTATCCACCCACTGTTTGGTGCTAAGTTGAAACTGCCCCGCAAATAACGGTGTGGGGCGTTTTAAGACCCCTTTAAACGCCAGCATGGCGACGGGTAGTGCGCCTAGCATCACAAATATCAGGCTGGCATCCCAGCGTCCGCTGATGTCCAAAAAATCCAGCACTTCATTGGGGTTGAGCATTTGCGACAAGGCCAGGCCAACACCAAACAGCACGCCACAGATTAAAGCCAGTAAGGTTTGTTTCATGCGCCTAACCCCAAAACGTGACGTATCACATAGACAGTCACCATGCCCGCCGCCATAAACATCAGGGTAGCAGACAAGGAACGTAAAGAGCCGTTTGCCAAGCCACAAATGCCATGCCCGCTAATGCAGCCATTCGCCATACGCGCCCCAAAACCGACCAGAAAACCGCCGATGATGAGTAAGGGCAAAGGATAATGCTGGCGCGGCACGTTAAAGCCGGGCCACAGTTGTTGCAGCAAGGCCGCACCCAACACCAAGCCCAACAGAAAGGCCAAACGCCAGAGGCGGTCGGTTTTGGGCGCGTAGAACAAGCCGCTCATAATGCCGCTGACTCCAGCAATGCGACCGTTGAACAATAACAGCAATACGGCGCTTATGCCGATCAGTGCGCCGCCCGCGAGGGCGGAATAAGGGGTAAAGTTTGTCATGATATACCTGATAATGGGGGGGCTGGCAGACACAAGAGACATATTAGCATATTCTACTATGTCATAAAAAGCGACAGGTACAGGCAAAAAGAAACCCCAGTGCCAGTTATTGGCAAAGGGGTTAGAGGATAATCAGCCGACAACTCAGGAAGGGGGAGCGGCTGATATAGCACATCTAAGGTAGATGTCGGACTTATAGACCCGCACTTAGGCAAAAAGTTTCTGCCTCCCAACAAGTCGCAACCCCTACCCACTCTACGGACAAAAGTCACGCCCGTTATCCTTGATGACGGTACAATAGGCCCCTTCTTTACGGTCCTGCACCCTACTATGAATAAGCCCATCTACTTCTTATTGCTGGCACAATTCCTGTCCGCTTTTGCCGACAATGCCATATTGTTCACCGTAATTGCCATCGTCATGCACGCGCACCAGCAAGCCAGTTGGTATGTGCCGGCCTTGCAGAGCGTATTTTTGATTGCCTTTGTGGTGTTGGCACCGTGGGTGGGTGGTTTTGCCGACCAGTACCCCAAGTCTCGGGTACTCATCATCGCCAATTTGATTAAGGCGGCGGGTGCGTGCCTGTTGTTGTTACAAGTGGATGCAATGTGGGCGTATTGTTTAGTTGGCCTAGGTGCAGCCATCTACAGCCCCGCCAAATACGGCATTTTGCCCGAATTGGCCGATCATCAGCATTTGATGAAAGCCAATAGTTGGATAGAAGGCTCTACAATTTTGGCGATTTTGTTGGGTATGGTGGTGGGTGCAAAAGTGGCCGATTATTCCACGCACTGGGCTTTAATAGGCATTATTGCCTTGTTCATCCTGTCTGCCAGCGTGTCGTTGTTGATACCCGCGCGTAAGCCAATAATTGCCGCCGCTACGGCAACGGGTTCTAGGGTCGTGGCGTTTGTCCGCCAAATCGGACAGTTTTTCACGACGCCACAATCGCGTTTTGCGATGTTGGGCGGGGCTTTGTTTTGGGCTGCCGCCGCGACTTTACGCGTGCTGATTGTGGCATTTGCGCCGCTGGTGTTAAATTTGGGCAGTGCCAGTGAGATTGCCGAGCTGACCTTGTTTTTGGCCTTGGGCATTATAGTTGGTTCGGCCTTGGTGCCGGGCATGATACCGCTGGAACATTTGCGCCGCGCCAGAATCCCCGCGTATCTAATGGGCTTGCTGATAGTGGCCTTAAGCTTTACCCACAGCCTTTGGGCGGCGCGTGCCGTGTTGTTTTTTATCGGCATGATGGGCGGGCTGTTTATTGTCCCGATTAATGCCACGTTGCAGGAACAAGGCCAACACAGCATAGGCAGCGGCAGCGCGGTGGCGTTGCAGGGATTTTTTCAAAATATCGCCATGCTTTTCGCCTTAGGCAGCTAC
>JABFST010000382.1 GCA_013140465.1 Methylococcaceae bacterium | reverse complement strand
GCATTTTCATCCCCTTTATTTTATTTGCAGGTTTATCATGAAAAAACTCAGTATTTTAGCGGCGACTATTGCGTTGCTGGCGGGTTCACAAACAGCTCACGCGTTAACGCCGTGGACAGACGGCGCCCCCGATTTGATTGTCTATACCTCAGGTGGGGCGGCACAGGACCAAGCCATTTCGCGGGTTGTTGCCAACTCCTTGGCGGCGGCGGGCACACTGGATACCTTTAGTGATGTCAGTGGCACGACTATCGGCGGTCGTTGGCAGTCGTTTTATTTCACGGGCCATGCCGATTTAGGCACGGGCTTGGCGGGCAAAAAAATCATTTTGGTCAAACGCTCATACGGCGCGGCGGGTTACGGCGTAGTGCCGCTGTTTGCCAACAATGGCGAAGGCTTGGCCTTAGAACAGCTGAATATTGTCGGCTTGCCTGAATCGGCATGGGATGTCGATGGCACGGCAGGCGGCAAAAAATGGAAAAAAGACATCACTGGCGCGAATGCGTCAACTTACCTGACCAAAGTCGTTTCAGACGGCGGCTTTTTGGGCGTAGACCCAGACATTTTGTTACAGCCCGGCACCGAAAACTACCCCGAACAAGTCAATGAATTAAGCACGGGCCTACCCGAAGCCAATTGGCCTTTGGACATCAATAAAACACCTGCGGGCTTTACCTTGGTGTCTACAGGCGGCTTAGTTTATGGCGTGGCGGTCACATCTGATTTATATAAAGTATTGCAAGCCGCGCAAAAACGCGCAGGTTCCTTACCCAGCACCGTGACTATAGGCCAGTATACCGATGCAGCCTTACCCAATTTAAGCCGCAATTTTTTGGCGACTCTTTTTGCGGGCAAGCTAGGGTCTTGGGAGCAAGTTAAGATTGTCGAAAAAGCCACTAACACTGCATTAAGCCTGAACGACCCGTCCATTTTGGCGGATGCAGGCGTTGCTGCGCCGTTTAAGAACATCGATAAGAAAACTCCGATAGGTGTGGGCCGCCGCAATAAAGGTGCGGCAATCGGCGCGGTAGGTTATGCCAAATTATTAAACTATCCCGGCACAGCCAATGCCAACAAACCCGCCGACAACACCCCAGCCGCTGAAGATGATATAGCCGCACCCGTGGTCAAATCACCGGGTGGTGCAAGTGCCACCGATAACTTGTTAATAGACTGGAACAACGGCACTAACACCTCCGGCTTAAACAGCAAATTGCTAAAAGTATGGGGCTTGGCCTTAAACAGTGGCGACCGTAACCCGGGTGCGACTGCCGACGGTGTCACCGCAGGTCGGGCTTGGCGTTATATAAAAATTGACGGTTACGCGCCGACCATTGAAAACGTCGCGGCAGGTGTGTATCCCAGCTGGGCTGAAGGCGTGGTGCTATACCGTACCGCCAAAGCGGCTGATGCCAAATGGGCCGATAAGTCCAAGCTGTTAAAAATCTTTGCCGATAACTTAGGCAGCCCGACGATAGCCAAAGCGGTCAACCCTACGCTGACGTTTGGCGTTAGCGGTATTTTTGCCACGACTAAAGACGCGCGTGGCTTTAAGGCTAGCATTCCATTCAATGCGGACAACCCCGTTGTGCCTTTGACGCATTATTGCACAGCCACCAATTCGACCTTAACAGGCATCGTTCCGGTTGCTGACGATAAGGCGACAGGCGGTTTGCAACTCCAGCTGAAATAAGGAAGCCATCATGTTTGCGTTCACTTTAAATACAGGACAAGCGGAATCCTTGTCCAGGCGCTTGCTGGCGTTCATATCGGCGTTGGTGTTGCTGTACACGGTTGTATTTGCACCCGCTGCCGTCGCCGCCAATGCCAAACCCAAAGCCGTTATTGCCAAAGTGGCGGCGGTTAATGAAGGCGCGACTGTGGTGCTGGATGGTAGCCAAAGTTCAGACAAAGAAGACAAGACCGTCACTAGCTATATCTGGCAACAAACCAAAGGCCCTACCGTAGCCTTAAACTTGGCGAATCCCGCCAAACCTAGCTTTAAGGCACCTGCGATAGCCAAAACCAACAAGCCCACGGTTGCCATCAGCCTGACCTTTAAGCTTACCGTAAAAGATAAGGCTGGGGCAGAAAGCACTGCCACGGCAGTGGTGACGGTAAAACCTGTCAACCAAGCACCTGTGGCAAATGCAGGGGCGGACAAGACGGTAGTGTTCAATACCCTCACTAAGCTGAGTGGCAGTGCCAGCCGTGATGACGGGCAGATAGTCAGTTATGCGTGGAAACAGCTTAATGCGACCAAAGCCAATGCAGTTAAATTGACCAACGCCAAAACCGTAGAGGCATCTTTTACTAGCCCTAGTGCGGCGGCTAGCTTGGTGTTTGAATTGACTGTGACCGACAACGACAAAACCAAGCACACCGACACGATAACAATCACCGTTGCCAGCGAGTTACCACCCGCCGAACTCAAAGCCAGTTTTGGCGTAGACCAAACCAGCTTTACCCAAGGCGGACAAGTGGCGGCGAGTGTCAGCGGCATCACGGGTGGCACTAAGCCCTATAGCGTCAAATTTGATTGGGGCGACACCAGCAGTGCCGATGTATCAACGCTCGCCAGCGGTGTTGTTGCCAAAACCGCCAACCATGTTTATGCCAATGTCGGTACTTACAGTTTGGCGATTACCGTGACAGACGCAAAAAATGTCGTTAAAAGCCAAAGTTTTACGATTACCACGATCGCCAAAATTCCTGACTTGGCGGGTACGCTTAAATTAACTCTAGCAGCCATCAACTTTAACACGGCGGCAGAAGCCAAAATTGACGTGACTGGCGGCACTGGCCCTTATTCCGTTAAGTTTGATTGGGGCGACAACAAATCGGAAACCTTTCCCTTGGCGGCAGGTGTTGCAACAAAAACTGCCAGCCATTTTTATGAGTTGGTCGGCACTTATAGCATCAACGTGACGATTACCGATGCCAAAGGCAACAGCAAAAGTTACCCGGTTAGCGTAACGGTAAAACCCAAAGCCGTAGATCCATTGGCGGCTTGCAACTCTTAAGGCAACTTAAGGGGCGTGTGGTTAAGAGACTGGAGTGAAAAAACTTGTAACTATTCAGAGCGACTTCTAATAAGTCAAATTTACCGTAGGCTGAGCGGAGTCGAAGCCGATTTGTTCGCTTCGACTCCGCTCAGCGAACGGCTGTTGTGCCCCGGATGCTGAATAGTTACAAAAACTTGTTTTTTCACTCCGTTGAGCAGGCTTAGGTTAATTCTTGCACAGCCTCTTAAGCACGCACGCCCCGTTGTTGCGCTTATCGATGCCAAAGGCATGAAGGGGCAATTTATTAATACCACGTTATGTAGTTGTGGTAATATCGCATAAAGCCCTATTGGGCTTTATGCCCACTTGCCTAGGGTACTTAACAGACTTGGTAACTATTCAGAGCGACTTCTAATAAGTCAAATTTACCGTAGGCTGAGCGGAGTCTTTACCGTAGGCTGAGCGGAGTCGAAGCCGGTTTGTTCGCTTCGACTACGCTCAGCGAACGGCTGTTCCGCTCAGCGAACGGTTGTTCCGCTCAGCGAACGGCTGTTGTGCCCCGGATGCTGAATAGTTACCAGACTTGTTCAATGTAGAGAACGCAGGAAGTAAAGCAACATTAAATCCCCTCCCTGACGGAGAGGGAATTTAATGTCGCTTTATCAGATTCGGACTCTATAACTGCCTAAAGCCCTTCCCAGTAAGGGCTGTAGATGTTTCTAGGCTGATAGCCACCTGCTTAACCGCTAGGCCGTGATCCTAAAGTTTGGGAACTTAACAGTGAAAAAATTATTTAAACCTGATGGACCGACAATAATGCCCAGTCTACTAAGACAGCTTATCAGTGCCAGTGTGCTGCCACTTTTGCTTACCCCCGCTGTTGCCCAAACACCACCCGAGGCAATCCCCCAAGAACAGGCTGCCCCTGTGTTTGACTTGCTCAGGATACAAGTCGATGGCAACACCGTGTTGCCGCAAAAAGAAGTCGAAAAAGCCATTTATCCCTTTTTAGGCCCCAATAAATCGATAGATGACGTGGAAAAAGCCCGTCTCGCATTAGAAGCTGTTTACGCCAAACACGGCTATTCCACGGTCGTGGTTGATGTGCCGGAACAAGATGTCATCGATAACGCGGTACGTTTGGACGTGGTTGAAGGCACGGTTGAGCGGCTTAAAATTACCGGTTCACGCTATTACTCCTTGGGCAAAATCAAAGAAAAACTCCCCGCCCTCGCTAAAGGCGAAGTGCCTAACATGCCTGTCGTGCAAGCCCAATTGGCACAATTGGCCGAAGAATCTGCCGACCGCCAAATTACTCCCGTGTTTAGGGCGGGATCTACACCCGGTAAAACCGAAGTTGAGCTGCATGTGAAAGACACCCTGCCCTTACATGGCAGCGTCGAACTGAACGGGCGCAACAACGAAAGCACCACGCGTTCCCGCTTAAATGCCAGCGTGCGCTACGACAACCTCTGGCAGCGTTTTCACAGTGCCTCGCTACAATTTCAAATTTCCCCCGAAGACAGCAACGAAGTCGAAGTGTGGTCTGGCACTTATGTCATGCCGACAGGATTTTGGGATAGCCGTTTGGCTATGTACGGCATAGGCATCAGTTCCAACACCAACCTAGGCACGAGTATTGGCGGTTTGTCGGTATTGGGTACAGGTTATATTTTTGGTGCGCGGCTGATGCAGCCCTTATCTGCATTAGGTGATGTCAGCCACAGCTTAACGGCAGGGTTTGATTATAAAATGTTTGACCAAGGCGTGACCGTACAAGGCCAAGACCTAGAACCATCGCCGATCAATTATGCGAGTTTCCTAGTCGGTTACGATGCCAGTTTGCGCCTAAAAGAATCAACCACCTCATTCAGTACAGCCCTGCATTTTTCCGTGCGCGGTTTAGGTAACGATCCCGATGAGTTTGAAAATCGGCGCCAGAATGCCAAAACCAACTACGCCTATCTCACCAGCGAAGTGAAACACCTGCAACAACTGCCCTACGACCTGCGCGTGGCGGCGCGTGCCTCAGGCCAGATAGCCAGTTCCCCGCTGATTAGCAATGAGCAATTCGCCCTAGGCGGTGTACAAACCGTGCGTGGCTATTTTCAAACCCAGCAATTAGGTGATGACGGCATCAACCTGTCCTTAGAACTGCAAAGCCCGCAGCTTAAAAAAGCCGATTGGGATTTTGTGCAAAGTTTTCGTGCGCATACTTTTATCGACTATGGCTATTTGTGGCTACAACAACCCCAACAAGGCAACCCCAGTTTTTATCGCTTGGCGGGCGCGGGCGCAGGCTTAAGGCTGCAACTGTTCAAACATTGGCTGGGTGAAGTGGATTGGGCATACCCCTTGCACAAACAAGGCACGGTGGATGTCGGCAATCAACGCGTCGATTTTTTAATGGCTTACCAGTTTTAGTCACTTGCAATGAACCTACTGCTTAACACCTACTGTTTTATGCCTACACCCGAGGCCAACCCGCCTAAGCCTTTAGTGCTGTCTATCCGTGTGCTACTCGCCAGTGGCCTG
>JABFST010000493.1 GCA_013140465.1 Methylococcaceae bacterium | reverse complement strand
CAATAGTATCAAAGGTTCTAAAGCTGTTAATTTACATGACTATCTTTGGGTACACTTAGATAATACTTTCAGGGCTTTTATTTATGAAAAAGACCGTTCACCTCAAATAACTGGTTTTTTGAACGCAGCACAGCAACAAATTGCTCAAAATACACTTGAGTTAACTGGTTTAAATCGTGAGCCGAGTAGCCCTGAAACTGTTAAAGACAAACGCTGGAAAGCACGCAAGGCCGCTTGGGACGCAGCATTACAGGCAAAAGTTAATCTTGGACAACAACCATCCGAACAAATGTCCCAAATAATCTTAGTTCTCGCCATCCACACAGGCTTTTGGTCAATCTGGATGACAGTTTTTCAAAACGATACAGATATGCGCCAACGCCTAATCGACGCGTTTCAAGGCACTAGCACAGACTGTTTTGACGGACAAACGCAAGCCTTGCCTCGCCCCAATGGACAACTATAATTTAAACCAACTTATAACCACTATCCACCCAACACCATGACAAACTTTAGCCTAACCGCAATCTCCCCCATCGATGGCCGCTACGCCGACAAAGTAGCCGCACTGCGCCCCGTATTCAGTGAATACGGCCTGATCCGTTTTCGTGTGCTGGTTGAAGTGCGCTGGCTGCAAGCGTTGGCGGCGCATCCTTTAATCGTTGAAGTGCAGCCGTTTAGTGCGACGGCTAACCAACTGCTGGATGCCATTGTCAGCGAATTTTCGGAACACGATGCGCAGCGCGTAAAAGACATCGAAAAAACCACTAACCACGATGTCAAAGCCGTTGAATATTTGTTAAAAGAAAAAATTGCGGGTAATGCCGAATTGGAAAGCGTCAGTGAATTTATCCATTTTGCTTGCACTTCCGAAGACATCAACAATTTGTCTTATGCCTTGATGCTGAAAGAAGGCCGCGAATTGATCTTGGCGCAAATCGACGCTTGCATCGCCGCGCTGAAAAAACTCGCGCTGGACAACGCCGGACAGCCGTTGTTATCGCGCACCCACGGGCAATCGGCAACGCCCACGACGGTCGGCAAAGAATTCGCCAACGTCGCCGCGCGTATGCAGCGCCAACAAGAGCAACTGCAAGCGGTGGCTCTTTTGGGCAAAATCAATGGCGCGGTGGGCAATTACAATGCCCATAGCGTAGCTTATCCTGATGTCGATTGGGCGGTATTTGCCGAAGATTTCGTACACTCGTTAGGGCTGCAATTTAACGCCTACACCATACAAATCGAGCCGCACGATTATATTGCCGAGTTTTTCCACGCCTTATCGCGCTTTAACACCATTTTGCTGGATTTTGACCGCGATATTTGGGGTTATATTTCCTTGGGCTATTTCAAGCAAAAAACCATTGCGGGTGAAGTGGGTTCGTCCACGATGCCGCATAAAGTCAACCCGATTGATTTTGAAAATTCCGAAGGCAATATCGGCATCGCCAATGCCTTGTTTGGCTTTTTGGCGGATAAGCTCCCCGTGTCGCGCTGGCAACGGGATTTGACTGATTCGACGGTGTTGCGCAATATTGGCGTTGGCATTGCCCACACCAGCATTGCCATCCAAGCCACCTTAAAAGGCATTTCTAAGTTACAAATTAATGCCGAGGTGATAGAAGCGGATTTGAACGCCAACTGGGAAGTGTTGGCAGAACCGATACAAACCGTAATGCGCCGTTACGGCATTGAAAAACCTTATGAAAAACTCAAGGAACTGACCCGTGGACAACGCATAACGCCAGAGCAAATGCAGGTGTTTATTGACACGCTGGACATTCCCGCAGAAGCCAAAGCAAACTTACTGGCTTTAACGCCGCGCAGTTATACAGGCTATGCCGAACAGCTGGCAAAAGACATTTAATCGCAGGTTTGCGCACCAGACTTGTGTAGATGCCTATGCCCTGACGGAAAGGGATTTTCCAGCGTTACAGCGAAAAAGGTGGGCAAAATATCTGCCCACCTTTGCCCCTTTGGTGCTACAGCCTCACGCGGCGACGTGCAAGCAGCAAACCTGACAAGCCGATCATCATCAACAACACACTTTCAGGTTCGGGCGCATTACCGCCTCCATTGCCACCACCATTACCACCGCCATTTTGGCTAATGATCTGACCTGCCAAATTCAGCCGCACTTGGAAGTTATCCTCATAACCGCTGACGTTGTGTGCGCGTACATTTAACAACACCGTGTCAGTGAACACGCCTAGGCCCAAGCTATTGGTGTCAAAGCTAACCTTCAAACCATTTTGCACCATGCCAGCCCCCAGATCGAAGAAACTAGCAAAGCCGTTGAGCAGAAACTCATTTGCACCCGTCAGGTCATAATTGCCATCTATCAAATCGGCAGGGCCAAACACATCATTAGCCATGCTCAGGAACAGGTCAACAACACCCGAGTCATCCAACACCGAACCAAAGTTTAAGTCAAAGCTTAAGCCGCCACCTGCCAAACTACCCGCACCCGATACTAAAGAAAAGTCTGGGTTGGCGTAATTATTGACCGTGCCTAGCAGTTGCACCGCCACGCTGGGCAAGGCAAGGTCAGCCATGTCGGGATTGTGGCTAGTGAAGTTGGCGGTGGCGTTGCCATTATAAACACCCGCTGCTGCGGTGTTTAATGCGGCGACCAAGCTGGCACTATCAGAGCCACCTGCAACCAAACCTGAAAAACTGCCACTCGCCGTAAAAGGCCCGGCAGCACCGCCAAAACTGCCTTCGAGCGTGTCATTTAGGGCGACAACTGGCGCGGCGTTGGTGACGGACAGGGCTTGTGTAGCGACCACATCGCCGACATGGACAGTGCCAAAGTCTATCGTCGTAGAGGCGACACTTGTCTGGGCAGTTTGATAAACAGCACCTGTAATCTGTAGAGTCTGATCTTGGACATTATCGAAGTTGTTCTCGATATGCACGGTTTGCCCGCTTAAGGCCCCTGCGCTGCTGGCGTTCAGAGTGACGCCCAAATCACCTGAGTTGCCGCCTAAAGCTATAGGACCAAAATTTCCTGCACTGACCCCACTCCCTACAAGTCTGGCATCGGTGATATTGCCGCCGTTAACCGCCGTCTGAACTGCTCCACGCAACACTGGGCCAGAGCTGCCTGTATTGGCAATCTGGTAGTTTTGGGTGACGATTTCACCGACGCGGGCAAAAAGGCTGAGCGTAGGTGCGGCAGTCGTGCCGTTGCTGACTGCGCTACCCGTAATGGCTTGATTGACATCGCCAGCCGCCAATATCTGCCCGCTACCCGTAACATTGGCGCGATGGTCAAAGCTATTGCCGCTACCCGCATCCGCGTTATTGTAATCAGTGCCAACGGTGATGTTGCTATTGGCAACTATATTAGCGCCCGTGTTGTTGGTCAGCACACCACTGACAACTAACGAGGACCCTGCCCCAATTGTGACTGTGCCTCCGCTATTATTGCTTAGATTGCCTGTCAAGGTGCGTTCAGCTCCGCCCGAAACGCTAAAGCCACCATCATTGTTCACATTCGCTGTGATGGCACCGCCGGAGTAATTCACTTGGCCATTATTATCGATGTTAGTGGCCGTCAGTGTTCCACCCGCAACATTTAGAGTCCCTGTAGCGGTACCTGTGTTGGCTACGACGACATCACCAATGACGCTTAGGTTTGCATTGCCTGAAAGGTTCAATGTTCCAGTGCCGGCATTACCGATGATGGCATTGTTACTGACCGTCGTGATACCTGTGCCGGACAAATCATAAGTGCCATTGCCAGTGGCATGATTACCCAAAATCAAATCGCCCGTGACATTGTGTGTACCACCGCTGTTATTGAGCGCACCCGTACCCGTATCACCCACAATGGCATCATCATTGAGTATACCGCCAGTCAGGTTGTAGGTGCCGTTGCCTGTTGGCCCATTACCCAGCACCAAAAGCGTGGTGTCATGCGTGCCGCCTGATTGGTTAAATATCCCTGTGCCCTCATTGCCTACATAGGTGGAGAGGGTGTCTAAATCCCCTCCCGATAAGGTGTATGTACCCGTCGAACCAGCACCGTCACCCAAAATCAAAACGGTGGACGTGTTTGTGCCACCCACCTGGCTAACAGTGCCTGTGCTACCCGCCTCAACACCTATGCGCTCCACCGTAGCTGAGAAGTCCCCGCCGCTCAGATTGATCTCACCCACGCTGCCGTTGTTGCGGCCTACAAACACCTCGCTTGCCACTGTCGTGGTGCCTGACGTTTGGTTATAAGTGCCGGTACCGTTCTCTGCGATGTGCAAATCGTGTGCAGTCACCACGCCTGTGCCACCTAACTGATAAGTGCCTATGCCACCTATGCCATCCCCGACAGAGAGATTGTCAGAAACAATATGGCTACCTGCAGTTTGATTAAAATGCCCGACACCTTCATTGCCGACGGTCGTGTTGCCGATAACGCTCACTATCCCTGTGCCGGACAAATCATAAGTGCCATTACCAGTGGCTTGGTTACCCAAAATCAAATCGCCTGTGACGTTATGTGTACCACCGCTGTTATTGAGCGTACCCGTACCCGCATCACCGACGATGGCATCATCATTGAGTATACCGCCAGTCAGGTTATAAGTGCCGTTGCCTGTTGTAAGACCACCCAGCACCAATTGCCCAGTGTCATGCGTGCCGCCTGATTGGTTAAATATCCCTACGCCCTCAATGCCTACAACGGTGAAGGAGGTGTCTAAATCTCCCCCAGACAAGGCGTATGTACCCGTCGAACCAACAAAGTCACCCAAAAACAAAACGGAGGACGTGTTTGTGCCACCCGTCTGGTTCACAGTGCCTGTGCTACCCGCTTCAACACCTATGTCTTCAAAGTCAGCTGAGAAGTCCCCGCCGCTCAGATTGATCTCACCCACGCTGCCGTTGTTGCGGCCTACAAACACCGCGCCCACTGTTGTGGTGCCTGCCGTTTGGTTATAGGTGCCAGTACCGTTTTCTGCGATATGCAGCTCGTCCGCATCCACCACGCCGGTGCCGCTCAACTGATAGGTGCCTATGCCACCTATGCCTTCCCCGACGGTGAGATTGTCAAAGACAAAATGGATACCTGCACTTTGGTTGAAATGCCCGACACCTTCATTGCCGACGGTCGTGCTGCCGTCAACGTCCAATATTCCTGTGTCGGATAGGTTGTAAGTGCCATCACCCGTCGCCTGGTTGCCTAGCACCAAATTGCCCGTGACGTAATGTGTTCCACCGCTGTTATTGACTACACCCGTACCCGCATCACCGACTATGGCATCATCAAAGAGCGTACCGCCACTCAGATTATAAGTGCCGTTGCCTGTTGTAGTGCTGCCTAACACTAATCGCCCAGTGTCATGCGTGCCGCCCGATTGGTTAAAGGCCCCTAGGCCCTCATTGCCTACATAAGTGTTGGCAATAACGTATAAATCCCCACCCGACAAGGTGTATGTGCCGGATGAACCCGGAGTTGTGTTACCGCCAACAAACAAGCCGAACGTCCCATCGTTGACATTGATCGTGCCGCCAGACTGGTTTATGGCACCGGTGCCGTCCCCACCCGCCCCCATAT
>JABFST010000054.1 GCA_013140465.1 Methylococcaceae bacterium | reverse complement strand
GGATTTGTCGCCTATCGATTTATCACGTCTGTAATATTGCGTTTCCGTCAGCGTTTGGGGGCTATTGGAGACGCGATAAATCGCGTCTCTACGGTCTCAATTATTAATTTTTTCTGTTCCCATGCAGAGTTCTTATCCTTATTCACAAGCCTGAAAAACCATATAAATCAATATAGTATATCTTTTAGAACAATACTGGTTTTATTGGGTTTTTTAGACTTATATAGATAAGCGCAGAGCGTGGGAATGCTATGACAACAAACACCAACCACCCTAACAAACACCGCCGGAGCCTAACCGCATGTCCTTAAACCCTGCCATCAACGCCCACCTGAGTGCCGCCATCCGCCACGATTGGGACATAACCGAAGTGCAAGCCCTGTTCGCCATGCCGTTCAACGACTTGGTGTTTACAGCACAAAGCATCCACCGCACCCATTTTGATCCTAACGAAGTGCAAATCAGCAGTTTGTTGAGCATTAAAACAGGTTCATGCTCAGAAGATTGCGGCTATTGCCCACAAAGTGCGCGTTATGATTCTGGCCTTACCCCCGAAGCCTTAATGCCCGTGGCAGCGGTCATCAACGCCGCGCAACGCGCCAAAGACCAAGGCGCATCGCGGTTTTGCATGGGCGCAGCCTGGCGCCAACCCAAAGACAAAGACATCGACCGCGTGATTGAAATGGTCCAAGGCGTAAAAGCCTTGGGCATGGAAACTTGCGTCACCCTAGGCATGTTGACCGACAGCCAAACCCAAAAACTTAAAGACGGCGGTTTGGATTATTACAACCACAACCTAGACACCTCAGAAGACTATTATTCCGAAGTCATCACTACCCGCACTTACCAAGACCGCCTAGACACCCTAGAACGCGTGCGCGATGCGGGCATTAACGTGTGTTGTGGCGGCATAGTCGGCATGGGCGAAAGCGATGTAGACCGCGCCGCCTTATTGCAACAACTTGCCAATATGCCCAAACATCCCGAAAGCGTCCCCATCAACATGCTGGTACAAGTCGAAGGCACACCGTTAATGGGTACCGAACAACTGGATCCGCTGATGTTCATCCGCACGCTTGCCGTGGCGCGGATTATGATGCCGCAATCGCGCGTGCGCCTGTCTGCCGGACGCAATACCATGAGCGATGAAATGCAAGCCTTATGCTTTTTGGCAGGGGCCAACTCCATTTTTTACGGTGACAAATTACTGACCACCGACAACCCGATGACCGACCACGACCAAGTCTTGTTCCAACGCCTAGGCTTGCATTCTGGCGGCTCCAGCTACGCCTAATGACGGCACTCACCCAACAACTGGCGGCGCGGCTAGCACAGCTGCGCCAACAAGGTTTGGCCCGCACCCGCACCAGCACCGAAACGCCGCAACAAGTCCAACTCACGCTGGCGGGCAAACCCGTCATCAATTTTTGCAGCAATGATTATTTAGGCTTAGCCAACCACCCCGCCGTGATTGCCGCGTTTAAGGCCGGAGCAGACCGCTACGGCGTGGGCAGCGGTTCGGCACATTTGATCTGCGGACACAGCACCGCCCACCACGCCTTAGAAGAAGAACTGGCGGCCTTTACCGGGCGCGACCGGGCCTTGCTATTTTCAACAGGCTATATGGCCAACATCGGCGTGATTTCAGCACTGCTAAAATCCGGCGACGCGGTGTTTGAAGACCGCCTCAACCACGCCTCTTTATTAGATGGCGGCCTCATGTCTGGCGCACGCTTTCAACGCTATGCCCATGCCGAAGTAACAAACTTAAAGCCAAAACTGACCGCCGCCACCGGCAACCGTTTGATAGTCACCGACGGCGTATTCAGCATGGACGGCGACTGTGCGCCCTTGCCCGCATTAGCTGCCGCCGCCCACGCCGCGCAAGCGTGGCTGATGGTCGATGATGCCCACGGCTTAGGCGTAGTCGGCCCCCACGGCGGCGGTTTGCTCGCGCATTACGCGCTCAGCCAACACGAAGTCCCGGTATTAATGGGTACGTTAGGCAAAGGTTTTGGCACTTTTGGCGCGTTTGTCGCAGGTTCTGAAACTTTAATCGAAACCCTGATCCAAACCGCCCGCAGCTATATCTACACCACCGCGCTACCGCCCGCAGTTGCCGAAGCCACAAGAGCCAGCCTAAAACTGCTCAGCACCGAAGACTGGCGGCGCGAACACCTGCACGCCTTGGCGACCCAGTTTAAACAAGGTGCCAGACAATTAGGCTTACAACTCCTAGAAACACCGCCAGACCAACCCTGCACCGCCATCGTCCCAATCATCATTGGCGACAGCAGCCGCGCCGTCGCCATCAGCAAAGCCTTAATGGCAGACGGATTTTGGGTTAGCGCCATCCGCCCACCCACCGTCCCCAACGGCACGGCACGCTTACGCGTGACCTTTTCGGCAGAACATCAGCCGTGGCAGGTGGAACAGTTGTTGGCGGCGTTGGCAAAACACAAGGACTTATCACCCACGGTGATGCAATGACAGCAGGAGTGCAACGGCTTTAGACGTTGCCGTGTCGGCAATGAAGCCGTAAAAACCAAGTCTAAAAACCTTGCATTCCAATTAACGGTAAACAGCGAAGGTATTGCTGCACAAACCCATAACATGTAAACCACGACAGATAAACATCATACAGCCGTTAAGGTGCGCACAGCTCACCCTACTGGTTAACAACAATTTAAAACAATCACACCATGCCCCCACTCCACCAACAAACCTTCGGCTCTGGCCCGCCTTTAGTATTAGTCCACGGCTGGGCAATGCACAGCGGCATTTGGCAAAATTTTGCCCTGCACCTTGCCAAGCATTACCAAGTGACCTGTATCGACCTGCCCGGACATGGCCTTAGCGCACCGCTAGCCAACTTTACCCTCAGCGCCGTCAGTGATGCCTTGGTCGCCGCGATCACGACACCGCACAGCGTATGGTTAGGCTGGTCTTTAGGCGCGACTATCGTGCTAGACATCGCCCAACGCTATCCCGAGCGGGTCAAAGCCGCACTGTTATTGGCGGGCAATCCCCATTTTACCGAAAGCCCCGTATGGCCCGGCATGAATCCGCGCGTGTTGGACAGCTTTGCCGAACACTTGCAAGCTGACAGCACCGCTACTTTAGTGCGGTTTTTATCACTACAAGTGAATAATCTGGACAATGCCAAAACCTTGCTGAAAACCCTAAAACAAGCCATTTTATCGCGCCCAGCCGCCGATGCCGCCAGCCTACAAGGCGGATTAAACGTACTAAAACACAGCGATTTAAGAACCGCCTTCGCCACCAATCCACAACCTACCGCCGTTATTTTAGGCGCATGGGATACCCTAGTGCCGATCAGCGTCGGTGATGCTATGCAGCAATTAGCGCCGCACCGCCAGATTACGCGCGTGGAAAAAGCCGGACATGCGCTGTTTCTTAGCCATCCCGACACCATTGTACAAGCCCTAGCCCAATTGTTGGAAAGCCCATGCGCGTAGACAAAACCGCGATCAAACGCGCATTTGCAGCCGCCAACAGCGGTTACGACCAAGCAGCCAGCTTGCAACGCACCGTTGGCTTAAGCTTGCTGAACAAGTTAGACCTACAGCAACTAAACGGCACAGTGCTGGATTTAGGCTGCGGCACCGGTTTTTTAACGGCGGCACTGCTACAACACAGCACGCCAGCAACTATGCTCGCCCTAGACATCGCCTTGCCGATGCTACTCACCACCAAAGCCAAACTGGCGACACAACAGCCACTCGCCTATCTGTGCGCCGATGCCGAACACCTGCCCTTGGCAACCCAGAGCATCGACAGCGTAGTGTCCAACCTCGCCCTACAATGGTGTCCGCAACTGCCCACCGTGTTTGCCGACTTAAAACGCATACTAAAAACCAATGGCCTGTTGGCATTCTCAACCTTTGGCCCACAAACCCTTAACGAACTTAAAACCGCTTGGGCCAGCGTCGATAATTACCACCACGTCAACGATTTTTACAGCCCCGAACAACTGCAAGCCTTTCTGCACGCCACAGGCTATCGCCAAATCGACATCACCCGACAAGTCATCGTTACACCCTATGCCACGGTGTTAGACCTCATGCACGAGCTAAAACAACTCGGCGCCCACCACGTCATCAGCCAACGTAAACCCCACCTCACGACAAAATCCGCCCTACACGCGATGACCGCCGCCTACCCCAAAACCGCCAACGGGCAAGTGTTGGCGACGTTTGAGATTATTTATGGGGTGGCGAGAGGGTAGTTTTTTTGACTCCCAAGATCATTTAATTTATGGGCTAAATGCGCGGTCTTTTTAGGCAAGCTTCCTTGTTTTGCCCTTATTGAGAATTTGGGGCGTTTAGTTCTGCGCTGCGAATGAATACTGTGCCTAACTTTACAGCCCATTGCATACGCAACTATACCGGTGGACTACCAACCTTGCCCCACGAAGGCGGCATCCCTTCCATCTTCAGCTTCTGACGCTAAGCATCCAACCCCACATAACTGGTGCTGGACTAGCACACAGCTAGGCCAACTTATCCGCAAACGTCGTGGCTAAAGCCGTTGCATTCCAGCTGTCTTTGTTTGATTGTGGGTAGTGAACCTAACCCTCGCCTTATCAGTAAACAAGACTGAATGCGGACTTAATAGGCAGAGATTAGCGCGTATCTGATTCGAGGTACGGACATTCACACTATTCATTTGATGTTGTTGGGTGACGATTTCACTAGATTCCAAGGCGTAGGAGACTGTGAAAATATCCTTATGGGAGAGGCTTTAGCCTCTCCCACACGATTAAAATCGATGACTTAAAAAATAAAATTAGCTTTTGGAGGGTGTTTTTCAAAATACTTTCACAGTCTCGCGGGGGAAATAGTAGATGGGTTAGGATCCAGCAAAACCATACACGAACAGTTGCAAATTGGTAGGATAATACCGTATTTTATTTACCTGCAACCAACACCCCATCTATAAACTAGCAAGCCGCCAAACCCCGCCCATCCACATATAAACCCCACGCCCCGCCTGTTGATGAACACTTACATTTTTATCCTATGCCCGCCTTATAGTGGCTCTACCGTACTGTGGCAATTATTGGCCACCTCGCCTTTGGTTTCGGCTTTGCCTTGCGAAGGGCAAGTGCTGGAAGAAGTGAAGGACATCATGCGCCATCAGCCGTGGAATGCCGCCACCCAGATGCCTTGGCCGACCATAAAAGCGGTTTGGGAGCGGTACTGGGATCTTAGCAAGCCGCTATTGTTGGAAAAAAGCCCGCCGCATTTAATCCGCGCCCAAGAAATTGCCGCGCATTTTAATCCCGCTTATTTTTTGATTATGGTTAGAAACCCTTATGCCCATTGCGAGGGTTTACTCCGGCGCAAAAAAGGCACGGCAACCGAGGCGGCGGAATTTACGGTGCGCTGCCTACGCCTACAAGCTGAAAATGCCACACGCCTAAAGCACACATTGTGCTTTAGCTATGAGCAACTGACCGACCAAACCCAGCACATAGCCGAGCAAATCACGGCATTTATCCCGCAATTAGGCCCTTTACAGCATACGCGGCAGGTTAAGGTGCATTCTATGGACGGCGATGTGGAGCGCGGGATTATTAACTTGAATGCGCCCAAACTCAGCCAATTATCGGCGGCTGAGTTTGATGAGATTAACCAAGTGCTGACCCGCCACGCCGATGTGATGGCGTATTGGGGTTATCAGTTTCTTGATGTTGGTGAGATGCCAAGTTCCGTGCGTTCAGATAGCTATTCGCAGTTGGCCTGAATGTTCTTATTTCTGCGTTTAATGGCTTGTTAAATCTACCGCCTGTAAAGCCCACATCACAGCTATTGGCTTAAGCCACTGCTATGGGTAAGGTGACAAATTCTTCGGCGGCAGTGGGGTGTATGCCGATAGTGGCGTCAAAGACCGCCTTGGTCGCACCCGCCCGAATCGCAACCGCCATGCCTTGGATAATTTCTGGGGCATCAGCTCCTACCATGTGTAGGCCGACTACACGGTCAGTGCTGCGTACCACAACCATCTTCATCAGGGTTTTTTCATCGATACCGGAAAGGGTGTTTTTCATCGGTGTGAAACTGGTTTTATAAATGTCGATGTCTGGGTATTTTTCGCGTGCCTGTGCTTCGGTTAGCCCTACCGTAGCAATAGCGGGCTGGCTAAAAACAGCCGTAGGAATCGTGTCGTAATCGATTGGTATCGCTTGGCTGGTGTACAACTTGTTCACCAGAGCCAGCCCCTCTGCTATCGCAACTGGGGTCAGGTTTACCCGATTAGTCACGTCACCCAGCGCATAGATTGATGGCACATTGGTTTGATAATCACTGTTGACTTTAATCGCCCCTACACTATCCAGTTCAACGCCAAGTGCTTCTAGGCCAAATCCGGTTGAATTCGGAGTCCTGCCAGTCGCATACATCACCAGGTCGGCAGTCACTTTGTTGCCATCAATAAGTCTTGCAACAAAAGCATCGCCTGTGCTTTCTATCGCTGTAATATCGGTATTGAAAAAAATAGTAATGCCTTTTTGAGTCATTTCAGAAGCCAGAAAATCACATATATCCTCATCAAAACGCTGGAGCAATTTATGCCCACGATGGCAAATGGTGGTGTTTACACCTAGGCCATGAAGAATACTGGCAAATTCCACCGCAATGTAACCACCACCGACAATAATAATGCGCTTGGGTAATTCTTTTAGGAAAAACATGTCATTCGAGGTCACGATGTGTTGCTTGCCGGGCATGTCGGGAACGAACGGCCAGCCTCCGGTTGCAATCAATATGCGTTCGGTGCTGTAGTGCTTGCCATCGACTTCGACAGTGTGCGCATCCAACACTTGTGCCCTGCCCGTGACGATGCTGACCCCCGATTTTTGGAGCAGCCCGTTGTAGACAGCCTGTAGCCGCTCAATCTCCTGATTTTTGTTTGCAATCAGGCTCGTCCAGTTGAACGTTGATTTGCCAACCGTCCAACCAAACCCCGCTGCCGAATCGAATTGATCCCGAAATTGGGAGGCATAAACAAAAAGTTTTTTGGGTACACAGCCCACATTGACGCAGGTGCCGCCTAAATAACGTTGTTCGGCAATGGCTACCCTTACACCATGACCCGCTGCCATGCGTGCTGCACGCACACCCCCTGAACCGGCGCCAATTACAAACAA
Source organism: Methylococcaceae bacterium (assembly GCA_013140465.1). Classification (GTDB taxonomy): domain Bacteria; phylum Pseudomonadota; class Gammaproteobacteria; order Methylococcales; family Methylomonadaceae; genus Methylobacter_C. Next base: position 16,932 of record JABFST010000054.1, on the reverse strand, counting down.
GTCGTAGTCATATTGCGTCATTAAAGTGTCCTGTTGATAAATAGATTATGGCAATACCGACTCATTTATGCTGTTTTAAATAATCCAGCAAGGTATCAACATCGCTTACCGTGAAAGGATCATCGGGGCAATTATCAATTTGGCCCGGTTCGCTGAATAGCTTGATAATTTTTTTATCATCGACAATCATTGAATAACGCCATGAACGATTGCCAAAACCAACGTTCTCTTTTTTCACCAGCTTGCCCATAGCCTTGGTAAAGTCGCCATTCCCATCGGGCAGCATTTTTACCTGCTTGATGTCCAGATGCTGGCCCCATTGATACATGACAAAGGCATCGTTAACGCCTAGGCAATAAACTTCATCAACACCTTGATCTATTAGTTCCTGGTATTGGGCCTCGTAGCCAGGCAAATGTTTGCTTGAGCAGGTGGGTGTAAAAGCCCCGGGTAGTGCCAAAACAACACATTTTTTTCCTTTGAAGATGTCATCGGTGCTGACATCCTGCCAGCGAAACGGGTTATCGCCGCCGATACTTTCGTCGCGGACACGGGTTTTAAAAATGACATCGGGTACAGTTGCAAGCATGTTGGAACTCCTAGTTTTATTGGTTTACGGGTGATGGTATAACTGCTCATTAGCGGCAGGTCTGCCGCTGCTGAAAAAACCTATCCGCTATTGTTATCTTCGCGTAACGTCATTCGTCTATGTAATTTGGCGAAACTGACGACCACTCCGCCATCGCTTTGTCCCCTGGACGATCTACCTTAACCTTGCCGCCCTCGGTTGAGCTGACCCAACTTACCGGAATGTAATGGTGCTGCCCGGTTTCATCTTTCTTCAGCTTGATAGTCCCCGGCCCCTCCATATGGTCAACTGTGGCAAACTGACCGTCTTGAGAGCAGACAACGGGCATATCAGGCTGAATTTGTTCGGTATTAATCATAACTTTCTCCGGTAGGCCCAGTTTGAAGGTCTGGGTGGGTTTTTTGGCAATTTTTTGTCGGCGATTTAAGTCCACTGGATACCCGATTAATTACGGATAGACACGGCTAACTGAAATCGCTCTATGCGGCTGCGCAAGGTTAATAGCTCACAAATGGCTAGGTTCAACGTGCTTGCCTCCGGTATCAAGGCAATGGTTCATGGCGGCCTGCAAGCAAACTTGATAGCAGCGCGTGTAGGCATCAATGCAGGATTGCATCGTGTTCGTTTTCATTGTTTTTCCGTAACTATTCAGCATCCGGGACACAACAGCCGTTCACTGAGCGGAACAGCCGTTCGCTGAGCGGAACAGCCGTTCGCTGAGCGGAGTCGAAGCGAACAAACCGGCTTCGACTCCGCTCAGCCTACGCTAAATTTGACTTATTAGAAGTCGCTCTGAATAGTTACGTTTTTCCCCTGATTAAGATTAAAAGCAGCGGTTAATGTATTGCCTATGTTTTGATTCCATTTTGGAACGGTTTTAGTTTGTCTTTTTTGACAGCTCAAGTCGGTGCGTTGGCACACTCTTAAAATAACTGGGGGCAGCGAAGCAAGCTACCCTCATAAATAACCAAGTCCCCAAATAGGCAACCACCCCTAGCGACTGGCCTAGATGCAGCAAAGCGTTGTCACCCACTTCGCCCAACTTGACATCTCCTTTTATGTGTATATACTCCTATTAAGCTTTTCCACCTAATACCAGCCATGACCTCAACCCTGACCACACCTGACTACCGCGCGTGCATGACCTGCGCTGGCTTTAACCTGCGCAAGGCCAATCGTGCGATCAGCCAATTTTATGATGAGGTGTTCCGCCCTTTAGGCATTCGGGGCACACAGTATTCCTTATTGGTTGCCGTTAAATTGACCGCGCCTGTCCTGCTGACGCAATTGGCGGATTACGCCCAGATGGATCGCACCACCCTCACCCGCAATATGGAACTGCTGGTCAACCAAGGTTTGCTGACCGTCAGCGCGGGTAAAGATAAACGCACCCGCAATGTCAATATCACCGCTGACGGTGTAGAGCTGCTAGAACTTGCCTACCCGTTGTGGCAACAAGCCCAAGCCAAAATCAGCGCGGGCATGGGCGCAGAACGCTTGGCACATTTTCTGGCGGATTTGTCGGCATTGGTCGATGTCTCCCAGCACAGCTAATTTTTTTCTATCAAATATGTGTATATACACTCTATGGGACAACTATGAATACCCTAGCTTCCACAACACATTGGCTGTTACCACTGGCCTGTAGCTTGGCCTTAACGGCTTGCGACAGCCCGCAACGCGTGCAGGAACACACGACCCGTCCGGTCAAAGTGGTTATGGTACACGCAGACCCGCGCCCTACCACCCATGCCTATGCGGGCGTTATCCATGCGCGGCATGAAACGGAACTGGCGTTTCGGGTGGCGGGTAAAATCGTGCTCAGGGCGGTGGAGATAGGCGATACCGTCACCAAAGGCCAATTAGTGGCGCGTTTGGATAACAGCGATTATCAACTCGCCGCACTCGCCTTAGCGGCACAAGTGCAAGCGGCTGAGGCGGAACACCGCTACGCGAAGGCCGAATTGGCAAGATACGCGCTCATGCGCAGCCAAAACGTCATCAGCGCACCCGATTATGACCGCCACGAAACAGCAGCGATTGCCGCGCAACAAAAAGTTGCGGGGCTACGCGCCCAACTTAAACAAACGGCTAACCAACAAACCTATACCGATTTGCTGGCAGACCGCGACGGCATCGTCAGCGCAATCAGCGCCGAACAGGGGCAAGTGGTCGCGGCGGGGCAAGGCATCGCTAAAATTGCCGGGCTAGACGAGAAAGAAGTGCGCTTTGATGTCCCCGAACAACGTGTGAACACCATCAAACCCCAGCAAAACGTGATGGTAACACTGTGGGCAGATGCGGCCTTGCAACTGCCCGCGCAAATTCGGGAAATTGCCGCCGTCGCCGACCCTAACAGCCGCACTTACACCGCCAAAGCGACCTTATTGCAAGTCCCTCAAACCTTACAATTAGGCATGACGGCGACGGTATGGCTAACCGAACCGCCCACCCAAAACCTAGCCATCCCTTTAGCAGCGGTGTTTAGCCCTACGACCGAGCCTAACACCCATAAAGTCTGGCTGTTTGATAGCCATACCCAAACGGTGACAGCGCAATCGGTACACTTAGGGCCAGCGTTGGCGGACGGCCTTATCGCCGTGACAGGCTTGCAAGCAGGGCAACAAGTGGTCAGCGCAGGGGCGCAGCGGTTACGCGAAGGCCAAGCCGTGCGCTTGGAAGGTGCTGGCCATGAACCGCTTTAATCTTAGCGAATGGGCGATCAGCCATCGTGCCTTCACGGGTTTTGTGTTGGTGTTGTTGGTCGCGGGTGGCATTTTCGCCTACTTTATGTTGGAGCAACGCGAAGACCCTAAATTCACGTTTCGGGTCATGGTGGTAAAAACCTTGTATCCGGGTGCAACCGCACTAGAAGTGGAGGAGCAAGTCACCGACCGCTTGGAGAAAAAACTCCAAGAACTGCCGCATCTGGATTATTTGCGCAGCTATTCCAAACCCGGCGAATCGGTGATTTTTGTTACTGTCAAAGATGCCATCCCGGCGAAAGAAGTACCTAACTTGTGGTATTTGGTGCGCAAAAAAATCAGCGACATCGCCTACACCCTACCACCCGGCGTGTTAGGACCTTTTTATAATGACGAATTTGGCGACACTTACAGCCTGTTGTATGCGGTATCGGGCAAGGATTTTAGCTATGCCGAACTGAAAGACTACGCCGATAGCGTCCGGCAACAGCTGTTGCATGTCCCCGATGTGGAAAAAGCCGATTTGCTAGGCGTGCAAGACGAAAAAGTCTATATCGAGTTTTCGGACAAAAAAATCTCCCAAATGGGCTTGGATCCGCTGGCGATTATGGCGGCCCTGCAAGCGCAAAATGCCTTAAAACCTGCGGGGACGGTGTTTGCAACAGGGCGCGATTTGCCCATACGGCTGACCGGGACGTTCCATACGCTAGAAGATATGGCGCAATTGACCGTGCAAGTGGCTGGGCGCACCTTACATATCGATGATTTTGCCACCGTAAGGCGGGCTTATACCGACCCGGCTGAATTTAAGATGCGCTTTAACGGCAAAAACGCGCTTGGACTTGGGATTACCATGACCCGACAAGGCGATGTCTTGGCCTTAGGCGCGGCGCTGGCTAAAACCCTAACCGAGGTACAAGAAAACCTGCCCATAGGCTTGGATGTCGAGCCTGTCGCCAACCAGGCGCGGGTCGTAAACACCGCGATAGGCGAATTTATGCGCACGTTTTTTGAGGCATTGGCGGCAGTGCTGGTAGTGAGCTTTTTAAGCCTAGGCTGGCGGGCAGGTTCGGTAGTCGCGCTGACCGTGCCGTTGGTATTGGCGGGTACGTTGCTGTGTTTATTGCTGGGCGGGCTGGAACTGCACCGGATTTCCTTAGGTGCGCTGATTCTCGCCTTGGGGCTGTTGGTAGATGATGCCATGATCGCCGTGGAAATGATGGTGCGCAAATTGGATGAAGGTTGGGACAAACTCAATGCCGCTACCTTTGCCTACACGGCAACGGCCTTCCCTATGCTGACTGGCACTTTGATAACCGTGGCGGGTTTTCTGCCGGTCGGCTTGGCGCGGTCATCATCGGGCGAATATACAGTCGCCATTTTTCAGGTGGTCGGCATCGCCTTAATGCTGTCTTGGTTAGGTGCGGTGATGTTTACGCCGTATTTGGGGATGTGGCTGCTTAAACCCAGCCGCCACAATGCGACCTCGCACACCTTTGATAGCCGATTCTACCAAGGCTTGCGGCATTCGGTTAGGCTGTGTTTGGCGCACCGTAATAAAGTCATGGCAGCGACCGCCGTATTATTTGCGCTAGGGATATTCACCCTCAGCCAACTGCCGCAACAGTTTTTCCCGTTGTCCAACCGAGCCGAACTGATGGTTGATGTGTGGCTGCCCGAAGGCAGTTCTATTGCCCATACCGAAGCCGCTGCCCTGCGCATAGAACAGGTGTTGGCAGCGGATAAGGATATTGCCAGCTACGCCACTTATGTCGGCGGTGGCAGCCCGCGCTTTTTCCTGCTGATCGTGCAACAACTGGCAAACGCCAATCTTGCTGAAATCGTGGTCATGACTAAAGACAATGCCGCCCGCGAGCGCGTCAAGCAACGTCTGCAAGACTTGTTTGCAAACGATTTGCCCGAGGTGCGCGGACGGGTAATGCGCTTAAATGTCGGCCCTCCGGTTGATTATCCCGTCGTGTTTAGGGTATTGGGCGAAGATCCTAGCGTGTTACGCAACATCGCCGAAAAAGTCGCGCAAATCTTGCGTGCTAACCCCCATACGGTAGCCGTGAATGATGACTGGCAAGAACGTATTCCGGTCTTGCAACTGCACATAGATCAAGACAAAGCGCGGGCTTTGGGGGTGTCTAACGCCAGTGTGGCAGACACTTTAGAAGCGCATTATCGGGGCCTACGCGTAGGCCAATATCGGGATGGCAATAAACTGACCGACATAGTCTGGCGTGCCGAACCTAACTTACGCACCGCCGCCCCCGACTTAGCCGACATCAGCATCCGCACGGCACAAGGCAAAACCGTGCCGTTGGCGCAACTGGCCCAGATTGAAACCCAGTTTGAAGATGGCATCCGCTGGCGGCGTGACCGTTTTCCTGCCATTTCTGTGCGTGCCGATGTCGTCGATGGCATGTTGGCACCGGATGTGTCGGCACAATTGCTGACCGAGTTGGAAGCGTTAAAAAACCAGTTACCTAACGGTTATCGAATTGAAACCGGAGGCGCACTTGAAGATGCGCAATTGGCGCAAGCGTCTATCCTGATTTGGATTCCGCTGGTGATCGTGGTGACGTGGTTGTTGCTGATGCTGCAATTGCACAATTTGTCGCGCACTTTTCTGGTGTTTATGACCGCGCCCTTAGGCATTATTGGCGCAGCGTTTGCGCTTAAGCTATTTAACGCCCCATTTGGCTTTGTCGCCTTATTGGGCCTTATTGCCCTCGCAGGAATGATTATGCGCAACTCGGTGATTTTAGTGGACCAAATTGAACAAGATGAACTGGCTGGCCTAGACACGGGGACTGCGATCGTAGAATCGACCGTGCGGCGGTTTCGGCCCATTTTGCTGACCGCAGCAGCGGCGATATTGGCGATGATCCCGCTATCACGCAATGATTTTTTTGGCCCCCAAGCCATTGCGATTATGGGCGGACTGACTATCGCCACGGTACTGACTTTGTATTTTCTGCCCGCACTATATGCCGCTTGGTTTAAAGTGCCGCGCAGCAAAACGGGGGGTGGACTATGATTAAATTAGCCATAGCCGTGCTGGGCGTTATTGCCAGCCAAGCGTGTACGCCAACGCGGGTGCAAGCACCGCCGTCTCCACCGCTGCCCGCACACTGGCAACACGCCCCTAGCGCAGCTAGCCACAGCACTACAGATTTGCAACACTGGTGGCAAGGCTTTGGCGACCCCGTGTTAAACCGCCTGATTAGCCAAGCCCTCGCCGCCAATCACGACCTTAACATCAGCAAGGCAAGAGTACGCGAAGCCCAAGCATTAGCGACTATCAGCACAGCGGCTTTATACCCCAGCGTGGACTTTAGCCTCAGCGGCGGCAGGGAAAAAGACATCCAACGCATTATTGGCGTACCTTCCCAACAAGGCATAGCCCTTACCACACCTACTGGTGATTCGGTCGTGGGCGGTTTATCGGCAAGCTGGGAAATCGATGTGTTTGGCAGCCGCCAACTCGCCGCCGAAGCCAGCACGGCACAAACCGAGGCCATCATCGCCGAACGCCATGCGGTACAGGTCGGCGTGTTGGCGCAGGTCAGCAGCCATTACTTTGCTTGGCGCGGCCTACAAGACCGCATTGCCATACAGCAGCGTGCCGTGGCAGTCCAGCAACAACGGCTTAATGCCTTGCAAGCGTATAGTGCAGCGGGCTTAAGCCTACCAGCGGAAGTGTCGGCCCAGCACAGTGTAGTGCAAGGACAAGCTAGCCTGTTGGCACAGTTGGAGTTGGCTGCCGAAACCCAGGTGCATCAACTGGCGGTGTTGCTGGGTGTAACTCCCGCCGTTTTGGAACCGCAATTGGCGGCGTTACCCGAGCAAACAACTGCGCCAACCGCCCCGCCACTGCCAACATTATTGCCAGCCGAGTGGCTCGTGCAACGCCCCGACTTGGCTAGCGCCCAACACCAAGTAGAGGCGACAGCCGCGCAATTGGGCGTGGCAAAAGCGGATTTGTTGCCAAAATTTGTGTTGGCGACTAGCGCGGGCCTAGGCACGTTGGCAGTCGGCGGGTTTTCGAGTTTGGCTGAAACCGTTTACCGCTTGGGTGCGGGCTTGTCTGCGCCGCTGTTTAACGGCGGACGCATACGCGCCAACATCACTGCCGCCGATGCCCGTTTACAACAAGCGGCGCAACATTATGAACAAACTTTGTTGCGCGCAATAGCCGATGTGGACACCGCCTACGCCGCTGAAGCCTCGGCACGCTTGCGCCTTGGCCAATTGCAGTTAGCCGTGGCAGCGGCGCAATCCGCCGAAACCCAAGCGGGGCAATTATATGAAAATGGGGCTAGCCCCTATTTGGCGGTGTTGGATGCGGAACTGAACAAGCTGAAACTAAAGGATGAACTGGCAAAAACCCACACCGACCTGCACATGGCGGCGGTGTCTTTATACCGTTCGTTGGGGGGTGGTTGGGAAAGGCAAGCAGCAGGTTCGACACGCCACACACAAAAATAGGTGATATGACCTATTCGACTCAGTGATATGCCACAGTTTTTTGTGAAAACAGGCACTTAAGGGCCATCTGTGCCTGATTTTGCCTAGCTAAACACTAAGCAAAGCCCAATTATTAAGCAACAACAATGCCAAAAGTAGCGACATTTTGCCGCGCGGCAATATGCCACATTTTCAATATATTAGGTAGCCGTTAGACTTTATCCCGACTCGTTGTTGGGTAATAGACAACACCAGTTAACCATCCTTCCTCTCGATAATGCGGGCCTGTAAAGTCGGCCCGCATTTTTTTTACCCTTGGGCTTCTCTTATGAAACGCAGGCTTGCCTCTACGGATCTTATCCCTATTAACGTGCCTGAACTGGGCAAAAAAACCGCTATCCACGAAGCGGGACATGCTGCTGCGATTTACTTGGGCAATAAACAAAAACAACTGCCCCCAGTGTTTTTTCAGCTGCATATCCAGGCACAAGGCAACAACACCCCCACCACCGAATGTTTGTGCACGTCTTACGACACTTGCACCCATAATATGACCAAAATTGAAGGCGGGCGTTTGATCCACACTTTGCCCGCATCGGTAGACACCGCGATTAGCGGGTTTTCAGACAGCGAAAAACAAGCCTATCTGTTGGCGTATGAAGCAGACATCATCAACCTGTTGGCCGGCCCGTTGGCAGAAGCCTATTACTTGGCTTTGCGTGACGACGAACCTATTAGCCCCAACTTGATTACGCCCAACTCACTGCATTATTACGGCGGCGCGTCTGACTTAGAATCAGTCAACCAATATCTGGCTTGCCTTTATACCGACCCCTTACAACAGACAGCAAAACTCAGCGAACTGTTTTTGGCGGCGTTTGAGTTTGTCAACACCACTAGCCATTGGCAAGCCATAGTTGCGTTGGCGGACACTATTTTAGGCAGCCGCAAAGATGTCCTCAACTGCGCTGAAATCATGTCGGTACTGGACATCTACAGTTATCGAGGCCGCAACAGCGCGTGGTGCTAGCCACGCGCGCCAAACAAGGCTGTACCAATACGCACAATCGTCGCCCCTTCGGCAATCGCCGCCTGTAAATCGCCACTCATCCCAAACGAAAACGTATCCAAACTGGGATTATCCAGTGCCGCCACCGCTGCAAACAGCTGTTTATACGGCAAGCGTTGCCGCTCAAAATCATCCTCAGGCTTAGGTATTGCCATCACGCCCCGCAACTTAAGATTTGCCAATCCCGCCACTTGCGCACACAGCAGCGGCAACTCATCAAGACTAATCCCCGCTTTGCTGGCCTCACCGCTAATATTGACTTGCAGACAAATATTCAGCGGCGGCAAGCTAGCGGGACGTTGCGCACTGAGCCGCTGGGCGATTTTCAGGCTGTCTACTGTATGCACCCAAGCAAATTTTGTCGCCAGCAACTTAGTCTTATTGGATTGTATCGGCCCGATAAAATGCCAGCTAATATCAAAAGCCCCCAAGGCCCGCTGTTTTATTAACGCTTCTTGGCAATAATTTTCGCCAAAATGCCGTTGTCCGGCCTGATAGGCCCAAGCGATCTCTGCGGTGGATTTGGTTTTGCTGACCGCCAATAACTGCACTGAGCCAGGCGGGCGTTGATAGGCCACTTCGGCCTGTTGGATTTCTTGGAGCAGCTTGTGCAATTGGTTTGCTAACATAGTGTATGACAATAAATGGGGTAACATGCCTATTTAGACAGTATCGCTTCAAAAACACCCGCAGTTGGGCTATGGTATAAGCCTCTTGCGGAATCCTCAACAGGGCGGCAACTGCATCTGCACAGTAGGTCGGGTTACACTGGCGCTAACCCGACCTACCCGCCTACTGCCGACATTGCCGCCCACAGGCGCAACAGCCGCCGCTTAACCGTCTACTTTACCAGAGAATATTTATGGACATTGCCGAATTACTTGCTTTTTCAGTAAAAAACAACGCCTCCGACCTGCACTTGTCCGCCGGATTGCCGCCTATGATCCGCGTCGATGGCGACATAAGGCGCATCAACATCCCTGAGCTGGATCACAAAGCCGTGCATTCGCTCATTTATGACATCATGAACGACAAACAACGCCGCGATTATGAAGAGTTTTTGGAAACCGACTTTTCGTTTGACCTGCCCGGCGTGGCGCGATTTCGGGTCAATGCGTTCAACCAAGAGCGCGGTGCGGCTGGCGTGTTTCGGACGATTCCGTCCAAAGTGCTGTCTTTAGAAACCTTAAACGCCCCTAAGTTTTTTGAAGAAATCACCCGCAAGCCACGCGGGCTGATATTAGTCACAGGCCCGACCGGATCGGGCAAATCCACCACCTTGGCGGCAATGCTCAACCATATCAACTGCAACGAATATGCGCATATCCTGACCGTTGAAGACCCTATCGAATTCGTGCATATCAGCCAAAAATGCCTGATTAACCAACGTGAAGTCCACCGCGACACCCACGGTTTTAACGAAGCCCTGCGCTCGGCCTTGCGGGAAGATCCTGATGTGATTATGGTGGGCGAAATGCGCGACTTGGAAACCATCCGCCTGGCCTTAACTGCCGCCGAAACTGGGCATTTAGTGTTTGGCACTTTGCACACCACGTCCGCTGCCAAAACTATAGACCGTATCATCGACGTGTTCCCTGCCGCCGAAAAAGACATGATCCGCTCCATGTTGTCCGAATCGCTGCAAGCCGTGATCTCGCAAACCCTACTCAAAAAAATCGGCGGTGGGCGCGTTGCCGCGCATGAGATTATGGTCGGCACTTCCGCAATCAAAAACCTGATCCGCGAAGCCAAAGTGGCGCAAATGTATTCCGCGATCCAAACCGGACGGCGCGACGGGATGCAGACGCTGGACCAAAATTTAAAAGAATTGGTGGATAGGGGCTTAATCACGCCTAAAATGGCGATGTCCAAAGCCGTCAATAAAGACATGTTCCGTTAAGGGGTTGGTATGGATTTTAACGCGCTGCTGTTGCTGATGGTGCAAAAAAAAGCCTCAGACTTGTTCATCACCGCCGCCAGGGCCCCCACGATTAAAGTCGATGGCAACTTGATAGAGGTGTCAAAAAAACCATTGACTGCCGAACAATCGCTCAAAATTGTCCTGAGCATTATGGACCAACGGCAACGGGAAGAGTTTGAAAGCACCAAAGAATGCCAGTTTGCACTGGGCGTTACAGGCGTTGGGCGATTTCGGGTCAGTGCCTTTACCCAACGCGATTCTGCGGGCATGGTGTTGCGCCGGATTGAAAATGAAATTCCCGACACCGATACTCTCAACCTGCCGCCTATATTAAATCAGCTGGCTATGGAAAAACGCGGCCTGGTTTTATTTGTTGGTGCGACAGGCACAGGCAAATCCACTTCACTGGCAGCCTTAATCAAACACCGCAACCTCAACAGCACAGGGCATATCATCACCATTGAAGACCCGATCGAGTTCCAACACCCGCACATGGGCTGCATCATCACCCAACGTGAAGTGGGCATAGACACCGAATCTTACGAAGTCGCCTTAAAAAACACCTTGCGCCAAGCCCCGGATGTGATCCTCATCGGCGAAATCCGCACCCGCGAAACCATGCAGAATGCCATCACTTTTGCCGAAACCGGACATTTGTGCCTGTCCACACTGCACGCCAACAATGCCAACCAAGCCTTAGACCGTATTTTGCATTTTTTTCCTGAAAAAATGCACGGTCAGCTGCTGATGGATTTGTCGTTGAACTTAAAGGGTATTGTCGCCCAACAACTCATCAAACGCATCGACGGCAAAGGCCGTTACCCTGCGGTGGAAATTTTCCTCAACACGCCGCTGGCAAAAGACTATATCCGCAAAGGCGAAATCCACAAGCTGAAAGAATTGATGCGCGATTCGCGCGAACAAGGCATGCAAACCTTCGACCAAGCCCTGTTTGATTTGCACAAAGCCGATAAAATCAGCTACGAAGACGCGCTCAATTGCGCCGACTCCAGAAACGACGTGCGCCTAATGATTAAGCTAAATGCCGAAAACATAAAAGGCTATGAAAACAGCGAAGGCATAGAACTGAGGGACACAAATGAAAAACTGTTTTATAAATGACGGGATTGTAACTTCTCCAGCGGCAGGTCTAACGCTATAGAGACTGTGAAAGTATTCCAAATACTCACAAAAAGGTGTTTTTTATTTTCGTAAGCCTTTGTTTTAAGTAGAGACTGGAGTGAAAACACATGTTTTTTCACTCCAATGAGCAAGCTTACAGTAATTCTTTCACAGTCTCTATAGCCTACCACTCATGAGACGTTACCCGCGCTTACAACAAGCCCGCAATAACACAGGCATTGTGGAAGTTAATGACTTCCGGCAAGGACAAATGCAGGGCGGCGGCTATATCGGCAAGCGTGGCGGTATTGCTGGTCATATAGGCCGAAATCGGGAAAAAATAACGTTCTTCTTTAATGGCGGCAGATTCTTTCAGCATCGCCTTATCGGGCCAATCCTTAAGGCGCACAGGCGTATCTAAGGCATAGCCCGTCATCAAGCGGCCTTGCGAGGCATACAAAGCCGCCCTAAACAGCAACCCAGACAACGGACGTGGTGGCACTTTAGGCAAAGCGGCAGCACTGGTTTTTCGGCGCACCACCATCCGGCCCACCTGCACAACTTCTTCTTGCTCGGTCTCATCTAAAGGCCCCACCTCCATGTCCGAAAACGGCGCGGTACAGTATTTGGCTATGCCCGCCACATCAGCTTCGCTATAAAAACAACCCTCAGACGGCACTATATACAATGGCGCAACACCCGCCAGCGCACAGCGCCTGACCTGTCCATCGGCCTTAGCCATATCTATTACGCTCAGCAAATAATTGGCTGGATCAAAGTTTAGGCTAGGTTCGGCCTCAACCAGCCCCAACACCACACTGGCATTAAAAAAGTCATAGACCTGCGGCAAAGGTACGCCCGTTTTTTCGGCAACGGCAGTTAACTCTGCGCTGTGTTCAAGCATAAACGCCGCCAACACAATATCGTGACCGTTATGGAAACAATAAGAAAAATTAGGCGACGAACGCAAGCGCACGGATGTTTGCGCACTTTGTCCTTGCAATAATCGCCCGTTCGAGGCGACATAAGCCGCATACCACAGCAAGGCTGCCAGTGGCTTGGCAATTAAGGTCGGTTGTTCCGCCATTTTTTTATAGGAAATCAACATGCGCCCGGCTTTTAAATCTTTGGGCTTATTCGGTTGCCAATCGGGCACTAATTCCACGCGCACATCAAACGGCGCAGCTAGGCATAAACCCTGCAACGCGTCTATAGACGGATCAGCGCAATAATAAAGCTGCTCCTTGGGTACGATGTAAATATCGGGGCCACCGACGTGGACACAGTGGCGGCTGACACCATCGGCTATGGCTTTTTGGATCAAACCCAAAAAATGGAACGCCGGATTAAAACTACCTGCTGTAACTAATGACATAACAAGCCCGCTTATTACTAAGAGTCAATAAATATCTAAAACATACTTTTAGTTAAGCATTGATTGTGCCAACACAGGGCAATACCAGCTTAGGCCACTTGCTATACCTTAGACAGTCACGCTAGCGGAATGCTTATAACCAAATGAAACCTTGCGTTATTCTTAGTAAAAAACGGATTAATAACTGCGCAACCGTGTTAGCGTCGAGCATAAGCCACTCAGTTAATGGGTTATTCGGCGTGGTGTAGATACGGATTTATCCGCACTGTGCGTAATTGTGCACCTACAGCACTGTAACGGGTATGCCCTTTGCCCACACCCTCGTTTGCATAGACTACCTAGCAAGGTCTAAAGCCGCTGCACGCCAGTTTTATACCCATGAGCATAAAAACTTGCAATAAAAAAGTGTATTAGTTCACACATGCCGACATAAATTGGTGCAAAAAATCCTACGCATAAAAGCCTAGCCTTGCTAACGCCTATAATCACCGTGCTGGCACAAGAAGCGCTTGTTCACCAATGTAAGGCGTGGGTCTTCCCAAACCTCAGCATACACACCCGCCCAAGCAAGGAAACCACTATGACAACATCCAGCAAACGCATAGCAGCACTGATAGCGTTATTTTATTCATGCGCAACACACGCACAAGAAACCGCATCCACCTTGCCCGACAAAGGCGACACCAGTTGGATGATAGTCGCTACAGTCTTGGTCGTCCTGATGACGGTACCCGGCTTGGCCCTGTTTTATGCAGGTATGGTAAGGGCAAAAAATATGCTCTCCGTGCTGATGCAAATATTTATCATCTTCTGCTTGGTCGCCCTGTTATGGGCCACTTATGGCTACAGCATCGCCTTTACCGAAGGCAACAGCTTATTCGGCGGCTTTAGCAAAGCCTTCCTGAGCGGCGTGACCCCAGATTCGGTCGTGGCTACTTTCAGCAAAGGTGTGTACATCCCAGAATATATTTACATTATGTTCCAACTGACTTTCGCGGGCATCACCCCCGCCTTGATTGTCGGTGCATTTGCCGAAAGAATAAAATTTTCTGCCGTGCTGATGTTTATCTTCTTATGGTTTACCTTTTCTTATCTGCCCATCGCGCACATGGTGTGGTACTGGGCTGGCCCAGACGCCTATACCGACACGGCGGCGGCAACCGCTGCCACCGAAACGGCGGGCTTAATTTTTCAAAAAGGTGCGCTCGATTTTGCGGGCGGTACGGTCGTACACATCAATGCGGGCATCGCGGGTCTAGTAGGGTGTTTAATGGTAGGCAAACGCTTGGGCTTTGGGCGCGAATCGATGGCCCCGCACAACGTGCCAATGACAATGATGGGCGCAGCCTTATTATGGGTGGGTTGGTTTGGCTTTAACGTGGGTTCTAATTTAGAAGCCAATGGTGCTGCTGGCCTCGTGTTTGCGAACACCTTGCTAGCATCGGCTGCCGCGACGATGGCGTGGATGAGCGTAGAGTGGTTTATGCGCGGCACACCTAGCATGTTAGGTGCGGCATCGGGAGCGGTTTCAGGCTTGGTTGCCATCACGCCCGCCTGTGGCTGGTCTGGACCTATGGGGGCGATAGTCTTAGGTTTGGTCGCGGGTGCGGTGTGTTTTTGGGCCGTCACCTCGTTAAAAAATGCCTTGGGTTATGATGACTCTTTAGATGTCTTTGGCGTACACGGCATCAGTGGCATCTTAGGCTCAATAGGGACTGCGTTTGTCGCATCCCCAGCCTTAGGCGGCACAGGCGTGTATGATTATGTCGCCAACGGCTTTGGCGAATACAGCATAGCCACCCAGTTGTTTAACCAATGTTTCGGCGTCATCATCACCGTGGTTTGGTCGGGTATCGTGTCATTTTGCGCCTATAAACTCGTCGATGCCGTCATCGGCTTGCGGGTAGACGAAGACGTTGAACGTGAGGGTCTGGACATCAACGAACACGGCGAAGTGGCTTACCACGATTAACATCAGCCATCCCATTAAGTAAGCATTCATGTGGGAGAGGCTTTAGCTTCGCAAACAAGGCTAAAGCCCCTCCCACACACCTTACAATCAATGGTTTAAAACATAGGGATTTTCACAGTCGCTATCAGCGAAACCACTACAGTCTTCCACCTTACTCAGCTACTTGCTACCGTCCCTGATTTTCAAGGAAACGCCGCAAAGGTTTAATAGGCTAATACCTTACAAGCCAAAACAAAGCCGTTTTAACGCCAGCAAAAACCGCCACCGCTGCCAAGATTTGCCAGCAACCCGCCTCCTCATCCCGCCAAGATTGAATCCAACACACATCCGCCAAGGCAATTCGGGTATAATCTGCCCATTTTTAACTCACACTCCGTAGGCGTTATGGCAAAAATAGATAAAGTAGTATTGGCTTATTCAGGCGGGTTAGACACGTCTGTTATTTTAAAATGGCTGCAAGATGTGTATGACTGTGAAGTCGTCACTTTTACCGCCGATTTGGGGCAAGGTGAAGAGGTTGAACCCGCACGTGCCAAAGCCCAAGCTGCGGGCATTAAAGACATTTATATCGAAGATTTGCGCGAAGAGTTTGCGCGTGATTTCGTGTTTCCTATGTTCCGTGCCAACACGGTTTATGAAGGCGAATATTTGCTGGGTACATCCATTGCCCGTCCGCTGATCGCTAAACGTCTGATTGAAATTGCCAACGAAACTGGCGCGACCGCTATTTCCCACGGCGCCACCGGCAAAGGCAACGACCAAGTGCGCTTTGAATTGGGTGCGTATGCGTTGCGCCCTGACATTCATGTGATTGCCCCTTGGCGCGAATGGGATTTGACGTCACGGCAAACCTTGTTGGCGTATGCCGAAAAACACGGCATAGCCGTGGAAATGAAGCAAGGCAAATCTTCGCCTTATTCTATGGATGCCAACTTGCTGCACATTTCTTATGAAGGCCGCATTTTAGAAGACCCTTGGCATGAACCCGAAGAAGCCATGTGGCGTTGGACGGTTTCGCCCGAATCTGCACCCGACCAAGCCACTTATATAGAACTGACTTACCAGCACGGTGATATTGTCGCGATTAATGACGAACCTTGCTCACCTGCTACGGTACTCGAACGCCTAAACAAATTGGCGGGTGCGAATGGCATAGGCCGTTTGGACTTGGTGGAAAACCGATATGTCGGTATGAAATCGCGTGGCTGCTACGAAACCCCAGCGGGTACGGTGATGCTTAAAGCCCACCGGGCGATTGAATCGTTGACCCTAGACCGTGAAGTGGCGCATTTAAAAGATGAGTTGATGCCGCGTTATGCGTCGATGATTTATAACGGCTATTGGTGGAGCCCTGAACGCAAGCTGTTACAAACCATGATTGATGCCTCGCAAGTATCTGTCAACGGTAAAGTGCGCCTTAAATTGTATAAGGGCAATGTCATTGTCGTCGGCAGATCATCGGCAACAGACAGCTTGTTTGACGAAAGCATCGCCACCTTTGAAGATGATGGCGGCGCTTATAACCAAAAAGATGCGGAAGGCTTTATTAAGCTGAACGCCCTCAGAATGCGCATTGCCGCTGCCAAGCAAAAACCTTAAGCGTTAAGGCATAGGCCGCCGTGACATCAATGTCACGGCGACCCCACTTTTGCCTAGCAATGAGAAGTGACATGGCTGTTATTTAACTTGTATAATTATTAGAC
>JABFST010000371.1 GCA_013140465.1 Methylococcaceae bacterium | reverse complement strand
CGGACAGTCTTCAACGTCAGTTTTCATAGAACCACCTCAATGTGAAAGCGGGCGCAATTATTTTAACTGAGGTGATTTTTTTGGAGATTTACAATGGATAAACTAACAGCGCTTTCTGTCAGTATTGGCGTTTTGTCGGGCGTGGCAACATTTTTGGCAGTAGGGCCTTTAAGCGGCTTCTTTTTTATCTGGGCAGCGACTATTGCATGGGCAGCTTACTTCTTTTTGGGCGCCAGCAAAGAAGCCCTAAAAAACACTATCGTGTGCGGCATTTTCGGTGTGTTTATGGCCTGGTTCACAGCTATTTTGTTGACCCACATCCCTGCTGACGCGGCATTAGGCTTTCCTTTAATGGCTGCCATTACTGTTGCGATTTCCGTTGTGGTCTTGTGTTTGGCTGCCAATATCCCGCAACTGGCAACTATTCCCGCCAGCGTATTGGGCTATTCATCTGTGTTTGCGTATCTGTTGCAAACTCCCGACAAATTAACCCAAGAAGTGCTGTTGACCATTTCTTTCAGCAACCCATTGGTAGTCATCACGGCCTCCATCGTAATAGGCACTTATTTTGGCCAATATTCAGCCCAATTAAGCGGAAAATTAACCAAATAATCTGCTTTCAGATTAGGTGACTGCGCTGGATACCACTGACCACAAAGCATCAATTATAATACCCACAACACCTACGACCAGAAGCCGCCTAAAGTGTCCAGGTACTTTAGGCGGCTTTACTATGTTTGCGGTCCAGACTCGCTGACGTGAAGCTGCTGTACAAGCAATCAATCCACTTAACCACAAACCTCAGGAACTACGATGTTAATTCTCGGTGTAGATATAGGCGGCTCGGGCATTAAAGGGGCCATTGTCGATACTGTGACGGGCGAATTGGTGACGGAACGCTACCGTATTGTCACGCCCCAGCCAGCAACGCCAACCGCCGTGGCAGAAGCATTGTTGCAACTGACCACCTATTTTAACTGGAATGGCTTAGTGGGCTGTGGTTTTCCCGCCGCTATCCAACACGGCATAGTGCGTACCGCCGCTAATATTGCGCCGTCTTTTATAGGCACACAGCTGGATACCTTGTTTTCTGATGCAACCCAATGCCGCTGTTATTGTGTTAATGATGCTGATGCGGCTGGCATAGCCGAAATGACTTTTGGCGAGGGTAGGGGGCATCAGGGAGTCGTGTTGCTAGTGACTATAGGCACGGGTTTGGGTACGGTATTGTTTTCGGAAGGCAAGCTCTTGCCCAACACCGAATTAGGCCACCTCTATCTAAAAAATGGCAAAACAGCCGAACGCTATGCCGCCGATTCGGTCAGGAAATTAAAACACCTAAGCTGGCGGCAATGGGGTAAGCGTTTCAACACTTATCTGGCGCAAATGGAAGCCTTATTCTGGCCCGATCTGATTATCTTGGGTGGCGGGGCAAGTAAGAAATTCTCAAAGTATCAAGAGCAGCTGACCGTAGCTGCGGTCGTCAAGCCCGCCGTGTTTTTAAACCAAGCAGGTATTGTCGGAGCGGCTTTGTATGCACGCTCAAAAAATACAGAAGCTTAGGCGTTAGCCAAAATTGGCCGACAGTGCTTAAGCGTTAACCCTCCTTTTCTCCCCCGAAAATCAGCCCATCCCAGTGCTATCAAGCCTTGGGTGGGCATACCTTAGCAAACAAAGCACTTGCTTTGCCTAGGATTCCAGTGTTATCTTCTAACGCGAAAGTCGATGGGACATGTAAAAAGCCCCTTGTACCCTCTAGCTCTTTCATTCAAAGGCTTAAATGGGCCGCGCTTTTTTACCCAACACCTAGTACCGACTATGATAGACAACAAATTACTCCAAAAACTCTCACTCCAATTGGACCTTTGCGTGCCGGCAGATCAACACCTTAACGCCGATGGTTTAAGTGGATTTTTTTATGCCCTGACGATCACCCCTGCGATTATTGATCCAGCCGACTGGATGGCGGAATTATTTTACGGCGAACGCCCAAACTTAAACGGCAAACAAAGCAAAGACCTTAAAAAAGCCGTAGCTGCTGTGATTAAAGCCGGCAATAAGGCGTTGCTGAACAATGACCTGAAATTCCCGTTTGACTTTAGCGCCTTGGACGATGCCACGCTAGACAGGGTTTGGCACTGGTGTGCCGGATTTTTGCAAGGCTTGTACCTGCGCCTGCCCTTTTGGAAAAGCGGCATCATTGCCGACGAAAGGCAACAGGCATCCGATGTGGTCAGCAATAGCGTCGATATTATTTTTGCGTTGGTTGAAGGTAACGTGGCGGTGTTAAAAAACCTAGACCAACTCAAAGAACAGTTGCAACTGGCGGGTAAAGACCCAACAGATGAGCTGATTATGGCCTCTTTGCTGCAAACCTTACCCGAAGCCTATGAGTGCATCCGCTTATTTGCCGCGCAAATGTCGCAACGCCTATTAGCACGGCAACAAGCTGAGGCGCCTGTAGGAGCCAAACCATGAACGCGGTAGAGTTATTACGGCAAATTGCCAACCAAGGCTTTAACGATGCCTTACAAGAACAGGTTATCGCTTTAGGTGATGCTGAATTGGCTTACCGCTTTGCCCATGAGTTGCCGCAAGCCGATTTGGACAAGCTCGAAGTGCTGATCGTGACCGCACAAGATCCGCGCATCGCTTATGAGTTTGCGTTAATTAAGGCAGAGCGCGGCGGCGACATCCAGCAATTGCAAGAAGTGGTTATTGCTTCTGCGGATGGCGGGCTGATGATTTTATTTGCTGCTGACGTGGAAACGGCTGATATTGAACGTCTTGAAGAGGCGGTACGGCAACACCCCGACAGCAAATATAGCCTGCTTTTTGAAGCTGAAATGCGCCAAAAAGGCTTTTATTAAACTATTTTTCCCAAGTGCGGTTCTCGGGTAATGGTTTAAGGGCTGATGTTTAAAAGTGGTAAGCTATGGGTAATCAGTAGCAGCGTTAATCCAACGCTGCATAGACCGATTTTCAGGCTAACCAGGAATACAGATGAAATTAAAAGTAAGTTGTGATCTTCACTTTCAAACCAGCGAAACCAGTGTGCTTATTTTTATGCTGCGGCCTTTTCGGGGTTGCCAGCAATGGGTCAGCCACGAATCATTCACCTTAGAACCCTGTTTGCCTATTATGGAAAGCACTGACAGTTTGGGCAACGCTTGCCAGCGGCTGTTGGTGTCAGGTGGCGATGTTTTTATCCGCACCGCTTCTGAAGTGCTAGTTGATGCGCAAGTTGATGTGCAGCCTGGCGCCGAGTTTGTCGAAATACAGCATTTGCCGCACGAGGTGATGCCTTATTTACTCCCTAGCCGCTATTGCGAATCAGACCGCTTCGGCGATTTGGCACGGCAAATTACCCTAGACGCCAGCCCGGGTTATGACCAAGTGGGCAAAATAGCCGCTTGGGTGACTGAAAATATCCAGTATTTACCCGGCAGCAGTGAATTTCCCTTATCCGCTTCTGAAGTGCATTTGCAAGGCCACGGCGTGTGTAGGGATTTGGCGCAAATGGCGATAGCCTTATGCCGCAGCATCAGCATACCTGCGCGTTTGGTGGTCGGGTATCTTTATAATCTGCAACCTATGGATTTGCATGCTTGGTTTGAAGCGTATGTCGGGGGGCGTTGGTATACTTTTGACCCTACCCAGAACAGCCTACAAGGTGGGCGAGTTATCATTGCTTTTGGGCGTGATGCTGCCGATGTGGCTATATTTCACCAGTTTGGGGTCGGTTGTGTGTTGAACAGCATGGACGTTCGCGTTGAATTACTGGATAATTAGCGGCTATCCACTTTACTACGGCTAAATGTCCATGACTTACTGTATTGCAGCTTCGATAAACGAAGGACTTATTTTGGTTTCTGACTCAAGGACCAATGCCGGTATTGATAATGTCAGCACTCACGGCAAAATGCACGCTTTTGACACTCTCAGTGACCGCAAAATTGTCCTGCTGTGTGCCGGCAACCTTGCCACGACCCAAGCGGTGCTGGAACAATTGCACCGCGACAAAATGAAAAATGCTGCCATCAATTTCAATAATGCGGAAAGCCTGTTCGAGGCGGCGGAATATTTAGGGCATGTCAGTGTTGAAAAACAAAAGCAACATGTCAGCAACAAAGGCCCGTCGGCATTTAACCCGTCCGCCAGCTTTATTTTGGCAGGGCAGATAGGCTCAGACCCACACGGTGCGTACATGGTTTATGCCGAAGGCAATAGCATTACCAGCTCTGCCAACACGCCGTTCTTGCAAATTGGCGAAAGCAAATATGGCAAGCCCATTTTAGACCGCTTTCTTAAGCTGGGGACCTCTATAGACGAGGCTGCGCGCTGTTGTTTGGTGTCTATGGATTCCACCATACGCAGTAATGCCAGCGTCGGTTCGCCTGTGGAAATGCTGATTTACCGTAAAGACAGTTTCAGCCTAGATGAGTATTACTGTTTTGATGACGACGACGATTATATGTTGCGCCTAAGGCGCAACTGGGAAACCAAACTGCGGGAAGCGATAGCGGCATTGCCGACCTTAGACAAAAGCTCGGTCCGGCCAATGCGGGTCAATCTGTAACAAGGGCGGCTCCCTGCCGCCCTACGCGTTATCGATGCTCGTCGTGCTTAGGGTAGGTGCAAGGCCCTTTCCTTAAGGGCAAGTGCCGCATCATGTACGGCTTCGGAGAGCGTTGGACGGGCATGGATGGTGCTGGCAAGATCTTCACTGCTGGCAGAAAACTCCATAGCCAACACCGCTTCGGCAATCAATTCTGACGCTTGCGATCCAATAATATGCACACCCAAAATTTTATCGTTGTCGGCATGGGCGATAATTTTAACTAAGCCTTGGGTTTTGCCTATTGCATAAGCCCGCACCGTCGCTGACAACGGAAAAATACCAATCTTGATGGCAACACCCGCAGCACGCAATGCCTGTTCGGTTTGCCCTACCCAGGCAATTTCGGGTTCTGCATAAATCACACTCGGCAAATTGTCGTAGTTGATAGGGTTATGGAGTCCCGCAATCAATTCAGCCACAAAAACCCCTTCCTCTATGCCTTTGTGCGCCAACATAGGCCCTAAGACCGTCAGGTCGCCTATCGCATAAACACCCGGCAAATTAGTGCGGCAATTGTCCTCCACATAAACATAGCCGTTTTCATCCAATAACAGATCCGCTTCTGGCGCCGCCAAACCATTGCTGTTGGGTTTGCGCCCACAGGCTACGATCAGTTTGTCCACACGCAAGCTATGCGTGCCGTTATGGTCTTGGTAGTCTACAGTGACTTTTTTGTTGGCTTTTTTGGCAGAAATAACGCGTGCGCCCAAACGAATGTCCAGCCCTTGCTTTTGGAAAATACCGTATGCCTCAGCGGCAATTTGGTGGTCTACCAACGACAAAAAGTTTTCTTGGGCTTCGAGTAAGACGGTTTCCGCACCTAGCCTATGCCAAATGCTGGCCAGTTCCAGCCCCACTACGCCCGCACCGATAATCGCCAGTTTTTTGGGGACGGCTTCTAGGTTTAGGGCCGTGACAGCGTCAATAATAAATTCATTGTCTATGGG
>JABFST010000019.1 GCA_013140465.1 Methylococcaceae bacterium | reverse complement strand
CGCTGATACCGCACCAGCTTTATATTGCCCATGAATCGGCTAACCGTTCTGCGCCGCGCATTATGTTGGCGGATGAGGTGGGTTTGGGCAAAACCATTGAGGCGGGCTTGATTTTGCACCATCGCTTAATTAATGGCCTGACGCATCGGGTATTGATTATTGTGCCGGAAAGTTTGCTGCACCAATGGTTGGTGGAAATGCTCAGGCGGTTTAATTTGCGTTTTAGTGTGTTTGATGAGGCGCGGTGTTTGGAGGAACTGAACGACGACGGCTTGGATGAAGACGATACGGAAAAGGACGGGCATAACCCGTTTTTGTCTGAACAACTGATTTTATGTAGCCAACGGTTTTTTTCGGAGCATCCGCAGCGGCAAAAACAGGCGTTACAAGCGGGTTGGGATATGGTGATTGTCGATGAGGCGCACCATCTGGAATGGAGTGAGCAAGCAGTCAGCCCTGAATATCGCTTTGTTGAGCAATTGGGGCTACTGACACCTAGCCTGATTTTATTGACCGCGACACCAGAACAATTGGGCAAGGAAAGCCACTTCGCCAGATTGCGCTTGTTGGATCCTGATCGGTTCTACAGTTTTGCGGCATTTGTCGAAGAAGAACGTTTGTTTGAGCCTGTAGCCGATGCCGCCAAAGTATTGTTGGCGGATCAAGCGTTGACCGAGCAAGACCATCAGCATCTGAAGCGTTTGCTGAAAGACGATAATGTCGGCGGGGTGTTGGCGAATCTGGACAATCCAGAAAAGTCTGCTGGCGCACGGGCGACGTTGATTAAGCTGTTGTTGGACCATCACGGCACTGGGCGTATTTTGTTTAGGAATTCGCGGCAGACCGTGCAAGGTTTTCCTGAGCGCGAGCGTTATGGTTATCCTTTGGTTGGGCAGGGTTCTACTGATTTGCAGCAAGACCCGCGTTATGTGTGGTTGCTGGATAAGCTGACAGCGACCAGTAAAAGCAAGGCGGGCGGCGGCTCTTTGCGCGGGCATAAGGCGTTGCTGATCTGCCGCCATGCGCAAACTGCCATCGAGCTTGAACAAACCTTAAAAAACCGTGCCGGGATTGCGTCGGCTGTGTTCCATGAAGGCATGACGCTGATTGAGCGCGACCGTGCTGCGGCTTATTTTGCCGACCAAGAAAGTGCGGCGCGCTTGTTGATCTGTTCGGAAATTGGCAGTGAAGGCCGGAATTTTCAGTTTGTCCATCATCTTATTTTATGGGATTTGCCCACTAACCCCGATTTGTTGCAGCAACGTATTGGGCGTTTGGACCGCATAGGCCAAAAGCATGTCATCCAAATCCATATCCCTTATTTGGAAAATACCCAGCAGCAAAGCTTGTATCGTTGGTATGACGAAGGGCTGAATGCGTTCCGCGCCAACAATTCGGCGGCCCAGGCGGTCGCCGACCAACTGCATGAGGAGTTGGAAGATGTGCTGCATAATAATGATGTTGCCGATATTGATGCGTTTATCGCTAAAACCCAAGCACTCAGCGCAACGATTGAAGCGCAGTTGCACAACGGGCGCGACCAGCTGTTGGAATTAAACTCTTGCCGTAAAGAAGTGGCTGAGCAGTTGATCGCCCAAGTTGACGCGTATGAGCATGAAGGCGCGTTGTGGCCTTATATGGAAGAGGTGTTTGAATGCTATGGTGTGGATACGGAATTCCATTCAGAAGATTGCCATATCGTCCGTCCAAGTGACCATTTGCGGGTTTCGCATTTCCCCAGTTTGGCTGAAGATGGCATGACCGTGACGGTAAACCGTTACTTGGCTTTGGCGCGTGAAGAATTGCAGTTTTTGACGTGGGAACACCCGTTGGTGACGGCGGCGATGGATTTGGTGTTGTCGAGTGACACGGGTAACGCTACGGTGAGCGTTATTCGGCATCCTGAGCTAAAGGCCGGGCAATTTTTGCTGGAATGCCTGTTTGTGGTCGAATGCAGTTCGCCCGCCGAGTTGCAAATTGGGCGTTTTTTGCCGCCTACACCGATACGCGTGTTAATCAACCAACACCAAAAAGATCTGACCGAAGCGTTGCCCCACCGTAGTTTGGTGGAAACGGGCAAGGCATTTGACAAGCAACAAATCGTCAATTTCTTAAACAACCAGCGCCGTCCGATTAGCCAGCTGTTGGTTGTCGCCGAGCAAAAAGCCAAAGCCGATATGCAGCAATTGATTGATGGTGCGACGACTACGATGTTGGAATCCTTGTCGGCGGAAATAAAGCGTCTAGTCCGCTTGAAGAAAGTCAATCCAACCATTAGGGGCGAAGAGATTGAGTTGCTAAAAGACATGACCATGCTGGCGCATGAAAATATCCAAGCCGCCCATATCCGCTTGGATGCCGTGCGTTTTCTTATCACCAGCTGAGAGCTACTATGATCCATATCGGAACAATGAACACCTTGACGGTCGTCAAAAAACAAGGGCCTGATGTCTATTTGGGCAGCAACGTGTCAGGGAAAGTGCTGTTGGCAGATAAGAAATTATCGCCCAGTTGCCAGTTGGACGATGTGTTGGAGGTGTTTGTTTATGTCGATGCCGACGGGCATTTGGCGGCGACTACGACCGTGCCGTTTGCGCAAGTAGGTGATATTGCTTGGCTTAAGGTGGTGTCGCTGAATTATGTCGGCGCTTTTTTAGATTGGGGCTTAACAAAAAATTTGTTGGTGCCGTTTAGCGAACAGCATCATGAGCTGGAAGTGGGCAGGTCGTATTTGGTTAAGCTGTTTTTGGATGACAAAAACCGTATTGCCGCCACCACCAAGATAGATCGCTTTCTGACGGATGAGGCGGAGGATTTTAGTGTGGGGCAAAAAGTCTCTTTAATTATTGCTGATGAAACTGACTTGGGTGTTAAGGCGATAATCAACCATAGCCATTGGGGGCAGTTGTACCATAA
Organism: Methylococcaceae bacterium; assembly: GCA_013140465.1. Lineage (GTDB taxonomy): Bacteria > Pseudomonadota > Gammaproteobacteria > Methylococcales > Methylomonadaceae > Methylobacter_C. Next base: position 2,662 of record JABFST010000019.1, on the reverse strand, counting down.
TGAATTGTTTCAGCCGGTCAGAAAAGGCCAGAAGCTCGATGGCTATATCAAACACATACGCGAAGACCAAAAAATTGACCTGAGTTTGCACCAGCCGGGTTACGGTAAGGTTGTATCGCTGACCGACACTATTTTAAATAAGCTAAAAGATCATGAAGGCGTGTTGCAGCTGAGCGACAAAAGCCCGCCGGAGGCTATTTATGCGATGTTTGGCGTAAGCAAAAAGGTGTTTAAACAGGCTATAGGCTCATTGTATAAACAAAAGCTTATCAGCTTGGATAAACACGCGATTCGCTTGCTTTGATAGCTGTTCAGTTGTAACTGTACTGGTTTTTGGCAAACAAAGACTTGGCCTTAGTTTGGTTGAGCTGCGCCAAAAATGGCTCGGATTGCGCCTTAAATTGGGCCAATTCTTCGGCGTGCAGCGGTGACGATTGCTCGGAATTAACGCTAGCAGGGTTGCGGTGCACGCCATCCACACGAAATTCATAATGTAGGTGCGGGCCTGTCGCTAAACCGGTTTGGCCGACGTAACCTATGATCTCGCCTTGGGTGACATGGTCGCCTTCCTGAAGGCCGCTCTTAAAATCGGCAAGATGCGCGTACAGCGTTTCATAGCGGTCGCCATGTTGGATAATCAGAACTTGCCCGTAGCCGCCTTTGCGGCCTTGGAATGCCACGACACCATCACCTGCCGATTTGACTGGCGTGCCTGTCCGTGCCGCATAATCAATGCCTCTGTGTGCCCTGATCCGGTTTAGGATGGGGTGTTTGCGGTGGGTGTCAAAGCCAGAACTGATGCGGACAAAATCGACAGGCGTGCTTAAAAAGGCTTTGCGCATGGGCTTGCCTTCGGGGCTGAAATAATTGATTTGGCCTGTACTGTCTTGGTAACGGATCGCGGTGAGTATGCGCCCTTGGTTGACAAATTCAGCCGCAACAATCTGGCTATCGCCGTCTTCTGGGTTATCTTCATAAACCACGGTGAATTGGTCGCCCGCATGTAAGTCGGTGGCAAAATCAATGTCCCAGGCAAAAATAGTGGTCAGCTGAAAAATCAATTCATCAGTCAGCCCCGCTTTTTCGCCCGCCGCCGCTAAAGAGGTCTGAACCGTGCCGTGGACGCTGGTGGTGGCGTTTAGGTTATTGGCTGGGCTATCGCTTTCGGTCGTGCGTGGCGGGTTATGCGGCAAAATGTAGGTGTGTACGCGCTCGGTCAGCGTGTTGCGTGACAAAATAGCCCCTATGTGGATTTTTTGGGTTACAGGTGCGCTGGCGGTATAGAGCGGTGTGCGGCGGTCGTGTTGCCGCATACTTAAAATAGGACGTAATTTAGATTTTTTGTGCGTGGTTTTGATGCTTGCAACATGCCGCGCAGGGTGGTGGCTACGGTTGCCGGTAGGGCGTACTACGCCTTTGTGGTGCTTGGCGGTTGGCGCACTGTGGTGTTTGCTGGGGTGTGGTTTGGCGTAAGTGGTCGTGCTGGCAATCGCTAAACCTATCCAGAAAAGGGAGGTATAAATTTTTCTTTTCACGAGACTTAAACTTTGTGTGGTTGAAAAGGAATCAAAACCTTAGATGCCACATGGGCTAACTATCAAAAGGTTTTGCCACCTAGCCCTTTCAAGGAAGAGGCTTGGGTGTGGAGGAGGGGGCAAACGGCTATAACGTGTTGATTTTTGGGTTGCAGGTAAGCCCTGTGCCAAATTTAATGATGGCTGCTTAGCATTTTAAGCGTTTTTGTCGGGATTTGCCAATTTACGCGCACCCTAAAATATTTATTCAGCTAGGTGGGGCTAGCCCCTATAATGTTTAAAGACAATCGATTACGAATGGGAGACATACGTTGCAAGAGGATGTATTAGATATTCTGCTCCGAGGGGCGGATGAAGTCTTGCTTAAGCAAGAGTTAATTGACAAGTTAAAAGAAGGGCGGCCTTTGCGCATAAAAGCAGGGTTTGACCCCACGGCTCCAGATTTGCATTTGGGGCATACGGTGCTTATCAATAAATTGAAGCAGTTTCAGGATTTGGGTCATGAAGTGCTGTTTTTGATTGGTGATTTTACTGGCATGATCGGCGACCCTACAGGCAAAAATGTCACGCGTAAGCCGTTGACGCGTGAAGCGGTATTGGAAAACGCCAAAACCTATCAAGAACAAATTTTTAAAATTCTTGATCCTGCCAAAACCCAAGTGATGTTTAATTCCACTTGGATGAATGCCATGTCGCCAGCAGATTTGATCCAGCTTGCGGCTAAGCATACCGTAGCCAGAATGTTGGAGCGTGACGACTTTAGCAAACGCTTTAAAGGCGGGCAAGCCATCGCCATACATGAGTTTTTGTACCCATTAATACAAGGTTATGATTCGGTGGCAATGCAGTCCGATGTTGAGCTGGGCGGCACTGACCAAAAATTTAATTTATTGGTAGGGCGGCAGTTGCAGGAAGCGTTTGGGCAAAAACCACAAGTCGTTATCACCATGCCTATCTTAGAAGGCCTGGATGGCGTGCAAAAAATGTCGAAGTCGCTCAATAACTATATAGGCATCGCCGATGCGCCGGATGACATGTTTGGCAAGCTGATGTCCATTTCCGACGAGCTGATGTGGCGGTATTTTGAGCTGTTAAGCTTTCGCCCTATGGCAGAAATTAAGCAATGG
>JABFST010000425.1 GCA_013140465.1 Methylococcaceae bacterium | reverse complement strand
ACATAAGACCGCGCACAAGCCAGCCATTAGCAGATAAGTATTCATGGGTATTTCTCCAAAATTTAAAGAGGTGATGGTGAACAACCGCCTTATTGCGCCGACAACGCCGCCAGCAACGCAGACAGGTAAGCCGGGCCTACGGACAACTCTTCCGGGTCCGTTTTAAAGCTAACTTTATAAGTGTCATTATGGGTAAATTTTTTCAGTCCGCTGATATGGCGGATGGCGGCAATACTGCTGTTATGCACGCGTATTAAACCATGCTCATGGAGCTGGGTTTCTAAAAACGCCAAGGTCATCACCACGCCGTTAAGGGTTTTGCCGTTGCTTAGGCGTACTTTTAACGTGGCTTCTAAAGGATTTTTCTTGATAAAAACAATGTCGTGAGGCATTACAAATTCGGTGCAAAGAATATTGGAGCCGTCTTGGTTTTTTATTTTATGCTGGAAGACCAGCACCGATTTGCGGGCTGGCGGCGTGTGTAGGCGGTTTGCCAAAACCAAGCGCAATTTGCTTAGCACCTCTTCCAACTGCTGTCCGCTATAAGGCCGGGGCAAAAATGAGAACGGAAAAAACCGGAATGCCTCTAGCGCAAATTCAGGAAAAGCGGTAAAAAACACCACCAAAGGCGGCGTGTGCAATTGGTTGATGCTAACCGCCAAATCAAAACCTGCGCGGTCGCCGTCGGGCATATTGTCAAATCGTATATCCAAAAACACCACATCAATCCCACCTTGTTCAATCAGGCCCCAAGCGGCGTCGGTCGTGTCCACATCGGCGACCACGACTACATCGGGGTAGTGGGCAAGGGAATATTTCAGGTCATCCCGGGCTTCAAAAATATCATCCACAAGCAAAACACGCATGGCTTATCCTCCATGAGGCAATGTTAAGGTAACAGTTGTGCCGTTATCCTGCTGGCTATCAATACTCAGGTGTGCCGCCGATTTTGCCCACAAGCCATAGCTTTGCACCAATTGGAACAAGGCCACACCACCGCCTTCACCCGCAGACGTGACGGCCTGTTTGCCCAATACCGCCAAGCGTTCTGGGCTAATGCCGACACCGTTGTCAATTACCTTAAAGATAAAGCCATCTGCCTGTACTGTGCCGCTGATGAGCAACTGATGGTGGGGTTTGCGCGCATCCAAACCGTGCTGAAACACATTTTCCACCAAGCAAATCAGGCTAAACGGGATAATCTGCACGTCCAGCAACTCATCATCAACGATAATGTCGGTAGTGAGTTTGGCACTGAGGTCACGGCCTTTAGCCAAACGCTGCAAGTGGATATAACGCTGCAATTGGGCCACTTCTTGGCGGACGCTGATCGTTAAGGCACTTGAGAATTGGCGCGTGGCATTAAAAAACTGGGCTAGTTGGATAACGTAATCACGCGCTAGATCCGGCTCGGTGCGAATCAGGGCTTTTAGGTTATTAAAGCAATTGTTAAGAAAATGCGGTTCTATTTGCGCCATTAATATCCCCAGTTGCGCTTGGGTGGCGTGGAGTTGCGCTTGTTGCACGGCACTTTTAAGCTGTTCGCATTCCTGTTCGGCGAGTAGTTTTTCCAGAATAGCGGTTTGGGCCGCCTTTTCTATACGCTCCCTATCCAAATCCCGCAGCACCCAAAAAAACACGACACAACCCAATATCGACAGCAGTTTTATCGGCAGCACAAAGCCCATAGCCACGCCTTGTTCGCCAAAGTACAAGGTTGTTGCCAAGCTCAACGCCAAGCGTTGCCCGAGTATGCCGATGCTGGCAACTGCAAAAATGCCTCCGGCAGTGGCTAGCCAGTGCGGGCGATAATATTGCACCAAACCTGCGCCCAATCCCAACACAACTGTTGATACCCCACTGAACACTGGCGTTGAACCGCCACACAAATAGCGTTCTAAGCCCGCCATGATGCCCGCCCCTAAACCGACCCACGGGCCGGCAGTAAAGCCAGCGGTTATGACCAAGGTATAGCGAAATCCGAGCACGGCGTATCGGTCTTCCAATTTAAAGAAATTGCCCTGGGCCCAATCCAACACCTGACCGCCTTGAACAGCTTCATTGATTAAAATGCCGCTGTGATTGCTGATAATAGCCAACACGCCAAAGTAAACGCTGGCGATAACAGCACTGCGCCAATCCCGGTGGGCGGCTTGTAAGACCACGCGCACTCTCTCTATGCGGATGGAAATAACCGCAGCCACGACCAATAGGCAAAATGATTGCAGCAATTGCGGCAAGTGTTGCAGGTAAAACCAAACAGGCAGTTGGGAAAAGTTCATGGTAAAACCACAGAGGGTAACAGGTTCATAGTCTGGCGGTGATGGGGGGAGGTTTTAGCCGCCAAAATCGGCTATTGGCAGCCAAAATCCGGTTATTGGCCTAAACCCGTTATTGTACCGAATTTATTTATGGATAATCGCGTAGTGTTTTAGGGTTAGCCATGCGGGCAACCCGCACACTCAACCTGTCTTAGACCCGAGGATAACGATTATGAACAACAAAATAGTTTTGGGCACTGCAATCATCACGCTCGTATTAAGTGGTTGTGCCAGCATTATGAGCGGCGGCATGGATCATGTCAGCGTAACATCCAAGCCCCAAAACGCCCATTTTGTCATCAGCGATGAAAATGGCAAAGTTGTGCAACATGGCACAACACCTTCTACGGTGACACTGGCGCGTAGTGATGGCTTGTATGACGGACAAACCTATAAGGTTAGCTTTGATGCTGATAAACATGCCAGCAAAACCGTGGCTTTAGATACTACCCTTAACGGCTGGTATCTCGGCAATGTCATTTTCGGCGGCGCATTAGGCTTGTTGATTATTGACCCCGCCACAGGGGCAATGTGGGATTTGCCAGAAAACCTGGAAGCCACCTTAGCACCCAAGCAATGACGTATAGCTCGAAACCCCTATAGCCAACAGGAGTGACCGCCATGAACCTACAACAGCAAGCCCTGTACCAACGCCTGCAAGCGTATTCCTTAGATGCACCCGAGGCGTGTTTTAGTTTTAGCCAACGCTTAGCCAGGGAGAATGGCTGGAGTTTGGCTTACACCCACGGCGTTATTGACGAATATAAAAAGTTTGCGTTTTTGGCGATGGTTGCCGGGCATACGGTTTCACCCTCGGCGGCTGTTGACCAAGCGTGGCATTTGCACTTGACTTACACCCGCTCGTATTGGAATGAGTTTTGCCAAGGCATTTTAGGCAAGCCTTTACACCATGAGCCGTCGCGGGGTGGACACGCCGAACAGCGTCGCTATCGGCAGTTATACCAACAGACCCTAGCCAGTTATGAACGGATTTTTGCCGAACCACCACCCGCCGAGTTTTGGCCTAGCCCCGAACAGCGATTTGACAAAGCCGCACACTATGTCAGAGTCAATCGGCAGCACCTATGGTTGCTACCCAAACTCAGGCCGCCCCGGAAGGCTATGCTGTTGCTGTTGTCCGTCGTGGGGGTTATGGCGGGATTAATGACGGGATGCAGTGTTTTGCAGCCGTTTGATAATGTGCTTAAGGCATGGATGAGCGCGGGTATCGGCTCGTTTCTAATCGTTAATATCGCCTTCAGTGCATTGCTAATGATGCTAGGCTCTAAGTGGCTAGTGAGTATACGATGCGCTACACCGCCTTCGGCACTAAAGCTAAACAATTTGGAATTGGCTTATTTGACGGGTGGTGCAGACAGGGTTTTCCAAACGGCGATAGTGGCTATGGTGGAGCGTGGGGACTTGACTGTGCTTACGCAAGATGATGATAACGGCAAAATACTTAAGTTTACGCTGGCAAGAGGGTTTAAGGCACGGTCCGAGTTTGAGCAGGCACTTGCCAACAAAATGACAGCGGGGCGTTTTAATATCAAGCAATGGTATCGCTTTGCGGGTGATTTAGCTCAAGCTATCCGCCAGCAATTGGTCAGGAAAAAATTATTGATCGCAACACCAGTGTGGGTAATGAGATGCATCTTATTGTTTAGCCCATTAATATTGTTAGACTTGGCGCGCTTAATGGATGTGGGCGTAATAGAGGCTTTTTTAGGATTGCCAATAGAATGGCGGTTGGTTGGATTTATTGGACTTATTGGATTTACTATAGTAAAAGCGATTAGCAGAGCACTTTGCGCCAATCCGCAGAGTTCTTATGGCGACCAAGTGCTGGCTTATTACCAGAAAATCCAGGCTAATGCCCCAATAACCACAGTGGTCGCCATCACCGGACTCAGTGGTTTGGAGGCTACGGCTTATGCCGATTTGGCCGAGGCGATCAGGATACCTGCCAGTGTTAATCAAAACGGTGACAGTGCCGGTGGTGGTTGTGGCGGATGCGGTGGTGGTTAAGCAACTTAAGTCAGGTTGGCCTAGCGTAAACCCGACTTAGGGTGTTCGCTATAAACGCCAGCCATCTTTTCAATGCGCAAATAACCCGAGTGTTTTTTTCCGACACGGTAACGGCTATTCATTAAAACGGCGTAGCGGACGGAATTTTTACCATAGCGGCTGGTGAACAGTCCTAAGATGCACATCCCATAGGCCGTAACACGGCAGTTTTACGCAAGTGAAAACAGCTGTTTACAGAACGCCACGACTGCCTTTTTCATCGGAGTGAAAACACATGTTTTTTCACTCCAGTTTCTACTTAAAACAAAGTCTTACGAAAATAAAAAACACCTATTTGTGAGTATTTGAAATACTTTCACAGTCTCAGTTGCCTGGCAATTAACACCACTGGATGCAGCACTTCCATTACGATGCCCTGTTCGCGCAGTCCTGCCGCTATGTGTAAGGCGCAGCCCAAGTTAGAGCTTAGCAAATAACGGGCATGGGTGGGCTGCACGGCAGCCAGCACGTCTGCCAACAGGGCTTGGGCCATTTGCGGGTGGGTCAGCATATAGCTGCCCGCTGAGCCGCAACAGGACAGTGTGGTGGGAAGTGGTTTGATGTCGATGTCGGGTATCAGTTGAAGCAGCTTTAATGCGCCTTGTTCTTGGTGCATGGCATTTTTTAAGGTGCAAGGCGTGTGTAGGCAAACTGTGGCGGGCAAAGGGGCCAGTTGTCCGGCGAGTGCGCCGGATACGCTTAAAAATTGGCTGATGTCGATGACCTTATCGGCAATCTGGCGGTGTTTATAGGCTTGTAACTGGCATCCGCAACCGCTGGCAAGCGTGACGATAGCACTGAGTTGGGGGTCGGCAAAGGCGGTGCTATTGCGGTTTTCCAAGTGGTGGGCGGTGTCGCTATCGCCATCGTGTAAGGCTAAAGCACCGCAACAGCCTTGTTGTGCGGGTAGGGTGACGTTATAGCCTATCGCGGTCAGCACGGTAATGGCTGCCAATACGGTTTGCCTGTCTAATAAACTACTTAGGCAACCTATAAATAAACCGACTGTCGCGTGGCTTGGGGTAAGGGCCGGATAGTACTGCTGTAGCGCGGGCAAGCTGGGCTGGGCGGGGGGCAATAAGCGTTGCACGCTGTCCAGTTTTAAGTGTTGCGGCAGCTTTAGCCAGCGTGCCGTGTGTTGGATGGCGGGTTTTTGATACCACGCCAAGCCTGTGTGCGCCCAGCGGTTAA
>JABFST010000091.1 GCA_013140465.1 Methylococcaceae bacterium | reverse complement strand
GTTGCCGCGTTGCCGCTTGGGCTATGCCGATGCCAAGGTCAAGCAGCTATTCAGGCAAATGCTGCCCGCTATTTTTAGTGTGTCCATCACCCAAATTAACTTGTTGCTTGATAGCTTGGTCGCTTCGTTTTTGGCGGCGGGCAGCGTATCGTGGCTGTATTATTCTGACCGTTTGGTCGAATTTCCATTAGGTATTTTGGGCTTGGGTTTGGGGACGGTGATTTTGCCCAATTTAGCCAAACACCATGCTGCCGATGATGCGCAAGGCTTTTCCAATTCAATAGACTGGGGCTTGCGCCTGGCCTTGTTAATCGGGATGCCCGCTACGATAGGTTTAGTGATGCTCGCTGAACCGATGTTATCGACACTGTTCCAATATAATGAATTTAGCGTCACTGACGTGCATTATGCCGCGATGAGCTTAAGGGCTTATGCGGTTGGCCTTATTGGCTATTTGCTGATTAAAGTGCTGGTGCCTGGCTTTACGGCCCGCCAAGACATGCACACGCCCGTCCGGTTAGCCGTGATTGCGATGCTGGTCAGCTTAGGGCTGAATGTGCTGGCTTTCCCTTTGGCTCATGCGGGTTTGGCGTTGGCGACTTCATTAGGGGCCAATTTAAATGGTTTGTTGTTGCTGAAAAAATTGCGCCAAAACCAGACTTATAAAGCCAACCAAGGCTGGTGGCGATTTTTTGCGCGTGTCACCTTGGCTAGCCTGACCATGACCGGGGTGCTGTATTATTGGGTGGATGCCAGTTGGTGGCATGGCTGGAGTGCTAGCTTAAGGCTTTTGCATTTATTAAAGTGGGTCACGCTAGGCATGGCGGTTTATGCCGCTACCTTGTTGGCTAGCGGCCTCAGGCTGCGGCATTTGATGGTGGCAGAAAAATAAGGCCCTCACGCTGGTTTTGCGCCTTTTTCCCCTTGCGTCTGTGTGGGCTTTGTTATAAACCCCACATGACGTTTTTAGTCTTATCAAAAATAATACCAGAACAATCAATTGCTTATATTTTTTTATAAGCGATATGACAACTTGGATTAATTCTTGCATTAGTTAAGTGACACACTTATTTAATTCATGGAGCCAGTCATGTCTACTGCGGTATTTTCTGAAATTTTAACAGGGCTATACGAAAACCAAGTTGTCCCTTATCTGGGGCCGGGCGTGTTGTTTGATGCCAAAAACAAGGCGACCGGGCTGCCTATGCCCGCCGACAGCGAGAGTTTGATTTTGGCGATGAACAACGGCAAACCGATGGCGGCGAAACTGATGTATGAGTTTCCAAGGGCGGCAATGAACCAAGAGCTTAAAAAAGGCCGGCAATTTTTGGGGCAATTTTTGACTAGGCTTTATGGCGAAACCGAATGGACGCGTGCGGCAGTGCATGATTGGCTGGCGGTTTGGAAGCCGTCCTATGTTATCGACATTAACCGTGACACCCAATTGCAGGACAGTTACGCCGATGAAGAACACACCCTGATTGTGGGCGTTGCCCGCATTACCGCCAGCGCCTTCCGCTATATCATTTACCACTACGATGGCAGCGAGTATTTTGCCATTCCCCAAGAACAAGTCGATACGCGGCTGCCCATTTTATTTAAGCCTATGGGTACGCCCAAACCAGAAGCCAATTACATTGCCTCTGATGCCGATTATGTCGATTACATCACTGAGTTAATGGGCGGTTTTGCGATACCTGAGTTTTTGAAGGACTTGCGCAAAGACAAAAAATATTTGTTGTTGGGGATGCCGTTAAACAGGGATTCGGAACGGATGGTGATGAGCGACATCACTTACGGCTCGTCGCCCGCCAAAGGCTGGGTGTTAAACAAAAACCCTACACCTAAGGAACAGCGGTTTTGCAAAAAAGTGGGTTTGGAAATTATTGCCGCAGACATTGAAGAGTTGTTGGCGGCGGTTTAGTTGCAGCGATGTGCTGGGCATAATCCGGTGCATCGCCAGATAAATCCGGTTATTACCGTTTGCTGTTTAGCTGTAGACCTGCGATGTTTTATAAACCTCGCAGGTCTTTATCCTGCCGCTATGTATAGAGAATGCAGGAAGTAAAACGACATTAAATCCCCCTCACCCTACCCTCTCCCTGAGGGAGAGGGAGTTTATGTAGATTTATCAGCTTCGGACTCTATAACTTATTGTTTTAGCTGTTTTAAAGTTTGTGTGGCTAGCCATGCCAGTAGCAGAGGGCAGGGTAGCAAGTCGCTTAAGTCCTAAGCCGTGCGCTATTAAAGGCAGTTTTACCCTCAGCTCTGTTACTATAGTGGTTCCGATCCTTAAAGACCACGGACACCAGTGCTAACACCTAAGCCGATTGAAATTACCTGCCCCAACTGTAAACTCTCTGATTTTTGTCTTCCACATGGCTTGCAAAATGCCGAAGTCGCACAGCTGGCGCATATCGTCAAGCGTAAGCCGCCTGTACAAGCCCATGAGCCACTTTATCGCCAAGGCTTTGAAGGCAACAGCCTATATGCGATCAAATCGGGTTCTTTCCGCAGCTATGCCACGAGCTTGGACGGTGCTGAACAAACCTTGGGGTTTTATTTGCCCGGCGAGCTGATGGGCTTGGATGCCTTGCAGCACAGCCGCTACACTTGCACCTCAGTGGCCTTAGAGACGGCATCGGTGTGTGAGTTGCCGCTGGTTCGCCTCAATGAGCTATGCGCCCATATCCCACGTTTACAGCATCAGTTATTGCGCATATTGGGCAAAGAATTTGCGGCTGGACACGATAAGATTATCTTGTTGGGGCATTGCTCGGCACAAGCCAAACTAGCCACTTTTTTGCTGACTTTATCGCAACGCTACGCGGCACTGGGGTTTTCGGCAACCGTGTTTAATTTGCCTATGGCACGGCACGATATGGCCAATTTTTTGGGCTTGACCATAGAAACGGTCAGCCGACAATTGCTGAACTTAAGCCAGCTAGGGGTGATTTCTGTGAAACAACGGGGTATCCAAATAGATAATTTGGCCTTACTTAAAGATGTGGTAAGCCAAAGCCCGTCGCAAGGGCGGAACGCGGGCTGACATTACCGCATGGGCGTTTCCCTGCGGCAATATCTGCCTAAGAAATGTTACTTTGCCACTTCTTGTGCCGCACCTGGTTTGCTAGGGCCTACGCCCTGTTCGCCACAAGCAGCAAGGGTAACAACGGCTATCATCAACAACAAAATATGGCTAATGGTTTTCATAAGACTTTCTCTGTTTAGGGCTATATAGTGCTTTGCAACAGCAAAGCGGAGGAGTTAAGCCTTTACGGCTTGTAGGCATTATGGAGGTAAAACGCCGTAGGGCTTTGACATAGATCAAAGAAATGCCAGATTAAAACCCGCTTGCGCAAAACCTTACCCATCGGCAAGCACACACCCCCAACCAGCCGTTGCCGATGGCTTTAATGCCTGTATGGCGCGGCTTGCACACGCAATAGTAAATATTTAATACCGAATTAACACTAAAAAGGGTACATTAAGGCAACTGTCTATTTCATCACAAGCATGTGCATCCATAAATTCAGGCTTATTAACCAATAACCTGCATGTATAAGGTATAAAATGCGTCTATTCGTTTTAGTGTTAAACCTACTGGTGGGTACGGCCTTAAGTACCCAAGCGCCTGATCTTTGGGCCTCCACAAAATCCCATAAACACAGTGCTAGCCACACCGCGCGTGCGCGTGGAAAAAGCAAGCATTTGGGCAAACAAAAAGCCGTGCCGGTGCCGGGCGATGTTTGGGTGCGCTTGCGCTCGGGTATGCAAATCCCCCGCCCGCAGCCGCTACCTGAGCCTACGCCAGCAAACACTGTTAGCCTACCCAATCTGGATAGTAACCCTACTTTGGTATCCAGTCGCCTTGCCAATTCGGGGACTGTACTTATACCGCCGCCACAAAAAATCAGGCTGCCGTCTACCGCCAACGCCCCGCACTACAATTACACGCCTTATGGCAGACTCAAACTCAACACCGCAATCGCCTCGCGTATCCGTAGGGATGTCGCGCTGGAAAAACAAGCCATCCGCACTACGCTTAACACCGCTTGGCAAGAAGGTGACGGCAATATCCGCTTACATACGCGCATTGAAGCTCCTGCGCTGCGCAAATTGCACACCACCACAGCGGTCAAACCGCAGCCCAAAACCGAAACCCTAGCCGCCAATTATCCTAGCGATCCGGCCCAAGTTGGCCTAAGCGCCAATAAACCTAAGCTCGCCCAACACCTTAGCAGCTACGAGCGGGTCAACAAATATATAGCATGGCACAGCCAGCACCGTACTTATCTGTTGCAAGTGGCAGAACGCGCACGCCCTTACCTTTACCACATCGTGGAAAGTTTGGCGCAATACAAATTGCCTTATGAATTGGCCTTGTTGCCTATCGTCGAAAGCGCTTACCAACCTACGGCCTTGTCGCCCAAAAGTGCGGCGGGGCTATGGCAGTTTATTCCCAGCACCGCCCAAGAATTTGAACTGCAACAAACCGAACAATACGATGCCCGGCTAGACATTACCGCCTCAACCCGCGCGGCTATGCGTTTTCTGACTTTTCTTAAACAGCATTTTAATGGCGATTGGTTACTGGCCTTAGCGGCTTATAACTGTGGCGTGGGGACGGTTGACAACGCGATTGCCCGCAACCGCGCAGCAGGTATGGACACCGACTATTGGTCTTTGCAACTACCCGAAGAAACCCAAGAATATGTGCCGCGCTTTTTGGCGTTGGCGGGCATTTTCGCCGATCCAGAAACCCACGGCATCAAGCTGCCGCCAGTACGCGATGAGCCTTACTTTGTTAAGGTTAAGCTAGACCGCCAAGATGACATTGCTTATCTGACCGAAAAAGAACTTAAAGAAGTGGCAGCACTGGCACAGCTGGATTACGCGCAATTTTACCGCCTTAATCCGGGCTATCTTAGCCCTAAGCTAAGCCCCGACAGTCCGTTTACGTTTTTGCTGCCGCCCGATAATGCCAAGCAACTGTTACAGCAATTGGGCGATCTGACGCAAGCTAAACCTTTGGCAGAAAATGACGGCAAAGAAAAAATATGGCATTTGCAGGACGACACCAAAAGTGCATTGTCGTTATTGGCAACCATCAGCTTGCCTGTAGGTGCCGACATAGTGAAAGTGGCGGATCCGTTTTTGTCGTTAGACGTCAATCCGCCCAGCTTGGGCGTGGCGCAGCAATCGACAACTGCGCCAGCTTTAGGCCATGCGCTTAAGCGCACAGCCGACAATAGCTAGTTTATAGCTTGCCTTGCAGGTTTTTTCGGGCCGCTTTTAAGGCCAGTTGTTGGAGTGGGTTGTTATTGCCCCAAGGCCGCCAAGTCGTGACATATTTGTTGCGGTAGGCATCAAAATGTAAGGCTCTAGGCGCAGTGACGACTGTGCCCCGGTTCAGCAATATCTTAAGGGCGTTGGCTCCGACCATGCCCGCACAAAAATCACAGCCCATAGGCGTGGACGGGCCGCGATGGTTCGCCAAATCCATGCGGTTAGGGTCAACCAAATACGACAGCTGCAAACCCGCTGGCGTTAGGCCAACCATAAACCGGATTAACTGCTCCACTTCGGTTTGCCCTTGC
>JABFST010000171.1 GCA_013140465.1 Methylococcaceae bacterium | reverse complement strand
CAGGGGCCACAACCAAAATACCCGCCAATTTGACTTTAGACAGTTTGTATATGTCACCCTCCTTAACGTTAACGGTGACATAGATGTCTTTTTTGTCGGGGGTAATCGCCACTTGGGTGGATTCAACAGAAAAATTGATATAGCCACGGTCCAAATAGTAAGAACGCAGGGTTTCTAAATCGGCGGACAGTTTTTGTTTGGAATATTGGTCGTTTTTAGTATAAAACGACAATAAGTTAGACGTGCTTAATTCAAAATTACCTAACAGGGTTTTGTCGGGAAAGGCATTATTGCCGACGATATTGATTTGTTTAATTTTGGTGACGCGGCCTTCGGAGATATTAATATGGATACCGACACGGTTGCGCGTGAGCTTAGAGACATCAGTCTTGATTTTTAGGCCATATTTGCCGTGGCTTAAGTATTGGCGGGTCAGCTCTTGCTCGACCTTATCCAACACTTGGCGATCGAAAATTTTGCCTTCTGACAGGCCGATTTTGTCTAACGCTTTTGTCAAGTCATCTTTGCTTAAGTCTTTATTGCCTTCAAAAATAATTTTTGCAATAGAGGGGCGCTCAACAACATTGATAATCAGGGTTGAACCTTCCCGTTCAATCGATACATCCTTGAAAAACCCTGTCTTAAACAAGGCTTTAATGGCCGGCGAGACATTCTCTAAGGAAAACCTTTCGCCCACATTGACGGGCAGATAATTAAACACCGTGCCTAAAGAGATGCGTTGCAAGCCCTTGACTTGTATGTCCTTAACCACAAACTCCCCATCAGCCTTAACGCCATTTGACAACAAGAGACCCAGCAATAACAGGCAAGAAATTTTTTTTGAATTCATGTAGGCGGCTAAAATAAAAACATCGGGGCTAAACAGTTGAAACTGGCGCAATTATAACACAGTAAATATTGATCCCGCTTAAGCCCTGTGTAGTGGGAAATTAAGCACACCGTCTATGCTAGTGCTGGCGGACAACAACATTAGCAAACGGTCCAAACCTATCGCCATGCCTGAACAAGTCGGCAAGCCCGCCTGAAGTGCGGCAACTAGCCGCGTATCCTTGACCGTGATAGGGCGGTTTAGTTGCACCCTAAGCGCAAGTTCTTGGTCAAAACGGCGATTTTGTTCGTCAGCATCGGTGAGTTCAAAATACCCGTTACCCAATTCGATGCCGTTGATAAAAATTTCTACCCTATCCGTGACCAAGGGGTTGTCGGCATTAATCCGCGCCAGCGAAGATTGGCACGCCGGATAGCCATACACCATGCACAAGGCATTAAGCCCTAAGTGCGGCTGCACTTGGTGGCTAAATAAAAAATCCAACCACAAGTTGTGGTCTGCCGCACACAAGGCGACCGCTTCGGGCAAGCCGTTATGGATGGCATAGTTGCGGTACGCAGGGGCATCAAACACCAAGGCGTCCAGCCCGGTGTATTGGGCAAAAACCGCCTGATAGCTCATCCGTTGCGTAGCGCATAAGGGCGGCTGGCTATCGGCAAAAATAGCGGCTATCAAGTCGGCAATGTCGTCCATTAACTGGCTTAGGTTAAAACCGACCCGATACCATTCCAATAAGGTAAACTCGGGGTTATGGAAACGACCGGACTCGCCGTTTCTAAACGCTTTGGTGATTTGGTAGATAGAGCCGCTACCCGCCGCCAGCAAGCGTTTCATCGCAAACTCGGGTGAAGTTTGCAAGTACAGCGTTTGCTGTAAGGGGGGGGCATTATGGTGAGTGGTAAAAAAATCCAACTGCGGATCGGTGCCGCCACAATGGCTGAGCAAAGGCGTTTCCACCTCCAGCACCTCCCTGACCAGAAAATACTGCCGGATGGTTTGCAGCAATCGTGCCCGGCGACGCATCTGCTCCACGGGGCAACTGGGCTGCCAGTGTGTAGGCACTAGTCTTTAACGCGGGAAATATACTCGCCAGTGCGCGTATCCACCTTAATCACTTCGCCTTGTTGCACGAACAAGGGCACACGCACGACGGCACTGGTTTCTAATATGGCAGGTTTGCCGCCACCACCAGAGGTGTCGCCACGCACACCCGGATCGGTTTCTATAATCGCCAGCTCGACAAAATTAGCGGGGGTGACGGCTAAAGGCGCATCGTTCCATAAGGTGACGATGCACGGATCTTGGTCTTTCAGCCATTTGCTGGCTTCGCCTACGGTTTTGCCGTCGCATTGGTACTGTTCAAACGTATCCGGCACCATAAAATGCCTAAATTCGCCGTCGTTGTACAAATATTGCATAGTGACATCGACCACATCCGCACCTTCCAGCGATTCGCCTGACTTAAAGGTGCGTTCGATAACGCGCCCCGTCTTAAGGTTTCTAATTTTTACCCGATTAAAGGCTTGGCCTTTACCCGGCTTAACAAACTCGTTTTCGATAATTGCGCAAGGGTCATTATCTAGCATGACTTTTAACCCGGCTTTAAATTCATTGGTACTGTATATGGCCATTTTTACCCTCAAGATGACAAACAATGTAAAACTTAAGCATTATAATGGAGGCAACTATCGATAGAAACTTTAAATGACGACTTTCATGCCAGAACACCTTAACGAAACCCTGCACCTTGCCCAAAACTGGCAGCACCAGCTTGCCGCAGCCTTCACCGCCCTGCCCGATTTGTGCACCTATCTCCAGTTGTCAGTCAATGACTTACCCGTGTCTACCGCCGCCTGTGAAAACTTTCCCTTACGCGTTCCGTTAAGCTTTGCCGCGAGCATGGAAAAAGGCAACCCGTACGACCCTTTATTACGGCAAGTGTTACCGATTAGTGACGAACTCAATGTCTATCCTGGCTATAGCAACGACCCGGTTGGCGACTTACCCGCCGCCAAACAAATTGGCGTTTTGCACAAATATCAGGGTCGCGCACTGTTAATCAACACCGGCAGCTGTGCCATCAACTGCCGCTATTGCTTTAGGCGCAACTTTCCTTACGCCGACTTGCAACTGGGCAAACAACAAGAAACCGCCGCCCTCGAATACCTTAAAACCCACCCCGAGATCAGCGAAATCATCTTAAGCGGCGGCGATCCCTTGTTGCTCAGCGATGCCCGCTTAGCCACATTGTTGCAACAATTGGCCCAACTGCCGCAATTGGCACGCATCCGTATCCACACACGGCTGCCTATCGTATTGCCCGCGCGCATCACCGACGACCTTATCAACACCTTAAGCGCAACCGGCAAACAAACAGTGATGGTCGTGCATTGCAACCACGCCCGCGAACTCAGTCCACGCGTGCAAGCCGCGTGCCTACGCCTAAAAGCCAGCGGCATGACCTTGTTCAACCAATCGGTGTTGCTGCAAGGCGTTAATGACGATGCCGACAGCTTATGCGACTTAAGCGAACAGCTGTTTAGCATAGGCATTATCCCGTATTACTTGCATTTGCTGGACAAGGCCACAGGCACAGGCCATTTTGATGTGCCTGAACACCAAGCACTGGCACTGCTGGCGCAAGTACAAACCCGATTACCCGGTTATTTAGTGCCTAAATTAGTCAAAGAGCTGGCGGGCGCACAGTCTAAGGTCAGCATTTAAGCCCGTTCAGGCTTAAGCCCCGCTATCGCCTGTATTTTGCCTGTTTACAAATAAAAATAAAGGCTTATCTTAGCTGCAACCAAGTCTATTCAACGCCTATCTGGGAAATGGGACATACCGCCTACAGGCCGCGAATAATGTGCAGGTGCCGCATTTGTGCGTGCTGTTATTAACCCTTTGCTCCTAGGTAAACCCATGAACTCCCCCCTACTTTCTTTAACCAAAGCCAAGCATTTTATCCGCCAAAAACCCCGCGACCTGCTGCTGATGCTCGTGCTTGCGATCATCCTCGGCAAGCTTTCCAGCTTGTATTTCAGCGTTAATGTTGATGACGGCAACTGGGCGCAATTCAAGGAAGAACACCATTGCGTGTTGCTGACCAGCCCAACTGGCACGCAACGCCTAAGCTGGCAATGTGATGACGGCAAAACCTATTTCCGCTGGCGACAGCAACGCTAATCCCCTATAACTCCCAATTACCACCAGCCAATCTATAGCACTGGATTCAGGACAGCAAACGGAATACTGTGTCATTGCTTGGCTTCAGGCTACCCCTAAATCCCACCGCGCCGTATTACCCCTCATTTTTAAAATTCAGGGTATTAGTTCGCTTGCTATGCAAATTTATTTTTGTACAATCAAGCCTCGACCACAAGTCTGAGTGCCTAGGTAGGAAATCAGTAAATCGCGGCAACGGGCAGCCATACTTACTATTGTTTTTGTAATCCATCTCAGGAGGCGCGGCGACATTACACTCGGCATATCTTAAGCGGTCGATATTTCTATCATTGTTAATTTTTAGGAGTCAACCACATGAACTTTACATCACCAGTTATCGCACACACGCTGGCAACAGCGGACTACAGCATTAGGGGGCTAGCCAATGAATATTAACCAATCCGCATTAATACTCGCACTCGCGGGGCTATTAAGCTACAGCAACGCCAGCATGGCCTTTTTAAAAGCCTCCCCTTGTGGCAAGGGCGCGGGTAATGTGTTAGACGAGGCAAAATGTGTGGGCCGCACCGCCGACAGTATGCCGGGCGCCGACGAAGATTATTTTAAGGATATGGATTATGGCATAACTAAAAACCCCGAGGCCGTCGCCAAAACCCTAGCTCCGTTCGTACCTGGCATTACCCCTGAAGCGGCAGTCAAGGCCGCTGCCATAGGCCGCAACAACTGGATAGTCTGGACGGCGGGTAATGACCGTTTCTGGAATAAATTAGGTTACGAAAGCCGGGGCAACCTGGATTTTTTAAAAACCTTGTCTAACCACCCTATCCTAAAATTTAGCCGTAGCAACCGCTGGAATTATTTGGGGCTAGTCAATGAACCTTGTTTTTCCAAGCCCACTAAAGGCCGTGAAGACCGTTATGGTTTGTGGCTGGACGTGCGCTCTAGCGACTGCCCTGCCGATCCGTTTGAAAACGAAAAAAAATATCCCGGCGTTAAAATTGGCGCACGCGGCAAAAACATCCCTGTAGGCTCTTTCTACGGCTATGCGACAGGTATCGTCGGGGTGCGTTTGTTCCCTAACCCCGATTTTGATGAAAAAGCCCAAAAAGCCTGGGATCCTGAACGCTATTACACCGACCCCAGCTATTACAACAACAAAAACCTAGTCCGCCCTTACCGCGTTGGTATGTCTTGCGGCTTTTGCCATGTCGGGCCTAACCCCACCAATCCGCCTTTGGATCCTGAAAACCCCAAATGGGAAAACCTCAATTCCAACCCGGGTGCGCAATATTTCTGGATAGACCGCATTTTTACTTGGGATGCCGACAAAACCAGCTTCCCGTACCAATTGTTCGGCACTTCGCGTCCGGGCGCATTGGATACCTCTTTAGTATCTACCGACTACATCAACAACCCACGCACAATGAACGCGGTGTATAGCTTGGCGGCACGCTTAACCAACGCCAAAAAATTCAGCACCGAAAAACTCGCTGGCGGCGGTCTTGATAACAAACAACTGAATGATTACGTCCCTGCCGGCACACCGCTGACTGAGTTTTACAAAGCTCCTGATACAGTCTGGACACCGCATGTGCTGAAAGACGGTTCGGATTCAGTA
>JABFST010000427.1 GCA_013140465.1 Methylococcaceae bacterium | reverse complement strand
AGGTGAACGCACTGGCGTTAATTTCCGTTTAGGCGACCGCGTAAAAATACGCGTTGCCCGCGTGGATTTGGACGAAAAGAAAATCGATTTTGAGTTGCTGCAAAAACAGGGTTCGGCGAAAACAGCGGATGGTAGCGGTAAGGTTAAGAAGAAGCGGCGTAAGAAATAATGAACAAAGAACTTTTTTTTAGCGGTTATATCGACAGAATCGCCGAAAAATTCAGTTTGCCTAAGCCGCTGGCCTTTGAAATCTTGGCTATAGCCGCTATTTTAGATTTAAGTTTTGATGAAGTGTACGATGGGGTGTCCACGCTTGAAAACCGTAGTGGCAGCCATGATGGCGGTTTTGACGGGCTTTATCTGGAAGAAGATGACGGCGACAATACTTTGCATGTCTTTCAGGTTAAGTCCGCACCTACGGTAGGTGATAATGAACTCAGCAAATTTATTAGCGACTACCGTAACTTATTCGTCGATGGCAACACCCTCGCGTTGCCGCTCAACAAAAAAGTACGTTCGGTTTTTGATACTTATCAACAATGGACCCAATCAGGCCGGGTCATTAATGTCCGTTTATATTTTATTTTTAAAGGCGACAAAACTAAGCAAAACGAAGCACTGTTAAACCGTCATGCCAATAACACGGAAAACCTGCTTATTTTTGACAGCAACGATTTATACCAACAAATTGATAATTTGGTGGCGGAAAGAAAAAAACGCAAACCCGTTGCCTTTAGTTTTAAAGCCGAAAAATCTAATATTTCTTTTCGCAACGACCCGCAAGCCTTAATCTCTTTTTCCATTAAAAATGTCAAAGCTGTCAATTTTCGCTTATCGGCTTTAGAGCTTTGTCAGTTATTAGATTACGAGCAAGTTGTTAATAAGCGGATTGATGCCCTGTTTAGTGATAATGTCCGTGATTTTTTGCGATATAACAAAACCAACAAAAATATTCGTGATACCTTGCTCAGCCATGATGCGGAATACTTCCCGTTTTTAAATAATGGTATCACCCTGATTGCCGAGCGGCTTAAGTTGCCTAATGATATGCAGGCGGGGGTTTACCCATTGGAAGTCCTCAATCCAGTTATCGTCAATGGTTTACAAACCACACACGTTATATACGATATTTATCGTGATAGTCCAAATGCCTTGATAGGCGTCTATGTCGTGGTCAGGCTTTATGAAACCACGGATGCTGATCTCATCGATAAAATCACCGAAGCCACCAATACGCAATCGCCTATTAATTTCCGCGATAAAATCAGCACACGCCGATTTAACGATTACGCCAAAGAAGTGTTTGCCAATGCGGGTATTGCTTATTTAAGCAAACGTGGCGAAACTTTTTACGATCCAATGAGCATCACCTTACAAAAAGCCGTACACAGTGAAACCGTGCTTAAATTTTGGTATGCCACATTTTATGAACAACCAGTAAAAGCTAAAAGCGCAAAATCAAAAGTGCTAGAAGAGCTTTTTGATGCCACCAATAATCCTAAGAATGACTTGAACCGCTTGTTTGATGGCGGTAGAGATTCGCCTGTGTATCAGCAATTGCTGGAAGCGTTTTGGATTTATGAGTTTGTTGTCGCCCAACGCCAAGCACAAAACGATCAAGCCGATTTTGTTTTATTTGCGGATGAGTTGATGGCTTATGGTATTTATAAACTTAGAGATAAATCAGCGGGGTTTGCTAAGGAACACTTAGAAAGTGCTTATGCTATGGTTTTTGACGCCATTCTTAACTCAATTGAGCGTCAAAAAATAAACCTCGCATCTAGTAAAGCAACTTACGCGCATGAACGGTATTTTAAAACTTACAAATCACAATTTGATCTAATCGAAGCACTTGGCCTGAGCGATACGTTTAGTGACCCTGCTTTGTTGGCACTGCAATTAGCAAATCTTATCTAACTAAAACAGCACCATTGCACCTTTTTATTAATTCATGAAACTCAGCAAACTCTACGGCCTACACTCCGTCCAAGCCGCCCTTGATTATTCCCCCGGCAAAATCCAACAAGCGTGGCTGGACAGCGGGCGGCAAGACAAACGCCTTAACCAACTGAGCGAAGACTTATTGGCACTAGGCATTACCCCCGAAAAAGTCGATAAAAAACGCCTAGATCGTTTGGCGGACGGCAGCAACCATCAAGGCATCGTGATTGCCGTGGAAATGCCGGGTGAATTAACCGAACACGAACTCAAAACCGCCGTGGAAAACCTTAACGAACCCGCGCTGTTTTTGGTGTTGGACAATATCCAAGACCCGCATAATTTAGGCGCATGTTTGCGCACGGCAGATGCCACGCGTGTGCATGGCGTGATTATCACCAAAGACAAAGCCACGGGCATTACCCCTACTGTATGCAAAGTCGCCAGCGGCGCGGCGGAGACCGTGCCTGTATATCAAGTGACTAATTTGTCGCGCACCTTGCGCTGGCTTAAGGACGAAGGCTTGTGGATTATCGGTGCGGCAGGGGAAACCGCCGATGTGCTTTATAAAACTGATTTTACTGTGCCGATGGCCTTGGTGATGGGCGCAGAAGGCACGGGTTTACGGCGTTTGACTAAAGACCATTGCGATATGCTGGTGGCAGTGCCAATGCTGGGGCAGGTGGATAGCCTGAATGTGTCGGTGGCAACAGGGGTGTTGCTGTATGAGGTGTTGCGCCAACGCCATTATCGTTGATGGCTGTAGCTGTAAAGCCGACCTACTCGGCTATAACGCCAAACACCCCGCCAATACATCAAAATCCAAGTCATCCTGGAAGGGCAAAACCCCTAGCAAGGGTATGGGCAAGCGGGCTTGTAGCGTCGCAATATTGGCTTCGGGCAGCAATTGCTGGCGATCAACATGGACGGCAAGCCAGCCCGCGCAACTGCTGCCAGACTGCACGATGGCCTGATAACTAAGTTGGGCGTGGTTAAGGCAACCCAGTTTTACCGCCACCACTAAAA
This sequence comes from Methylococcaceae bacterium, assembly GCA_013140465.1. Taxonomy (GTDB): domain Bacteria; phylum Pseudomonadota; class Gammaproteobacteria; order Methylococcales; family Methylomonadaceae; genus Methylobacter_C. The sequence goes on along the minus strand of JABFST010000427.1, from coordinate 21,559 downwards.
TAACAGGCAAACTCAAGGCACTCGCCAAGTCGCAGATGGTTTGGGTGGCGTTAAGCGGCGTATACCAGCCGCCCGCACCTTCAACTAACACAATGTCAGCCAAGTGTTTTAGCGTGTTAAAGTGTTCGGCGATAACCTCTAAGCTAACCGTAGCATCACCTGCGGCAAGATGCGGCGACACAGGCAGGGCAAAAACATAAGGGTTGATAAGGTCATAGCCGACATCGACCGTAGCATTTGCTTGCAGTAACAGCGCGTCTTCATTGCGCAGCTGCCCGCGCTGTAACTCGGCACCTGCCGCCACGGGCTTCATGGCTAGCACGGATTGCCCTTGCTGTTTAAAATAACGCATCAGGGCAACTGTTGCGACGGTTTTGCCTACGTTGGTGTCTGTACCGGTAATAAAATAGCCTTGTTTCATAGTCTGAGTGTTCTGGAGTGGGGTTCGGTGGATACTAAAGCTTATGATAACCTCAAGGCCGTCTACCTTAAAACATTAGCCAGACAACTCGGCTTAGTTTCTGCATGGGCTAAAACCTAGAGTAATGCTCAGGTAATCTTGCAAGAAGCGTATTGATAACCTATGCTATGGCCCACTTAAGTAGGGTTTACCCTGACTCTTTTTAGTCCATCTCCCCGCCGCTGCTTTTTTATTGTTACGAGAGTTGTCATGTCTGTCACCAGAAAAATCCCCTTATTCCAACAATTAGAAATCGAAACCAACAGCACTTGTAACCGTTATTGCGAAAGCTGTATCAGAAATTCGCATCCTGACCGCGAAGCCGTCAGCTCGTGGTTTGAGCCTAATTTGTTGCCCCAAGCCGTGTTTGAAGAAGCTTGCCATCAGGCCATCGCCTTGGGGTTTCGCGGTGCTTTGTGCCTACAGCATTATAACGAGCCGTTGCAAGACCCGCGCATTATTGAGTTGGGGCGTTTTGCCAAAACCCTGCCTTTTTCGCAGGTGTTTATATGCAGCAATGCCGACTTGATTGACGAGGAAAAAGCCCAAGAATTAGACGGCGTTTTTGACAGCATACAAATAGCCTTATATAGCCACACCGAAGAACAACACATCAAGCGCGAAGCTTGGTTGCGCGGACAATTCAAAAAAACCTATTTGCATTTCACCAAAGGCGTACATATCCCCACCCACTTTAGCCCTGTGTTTGACACTGCCGCCTTGGCTGCGCAATATGTCGAGAGACCCTGTACCCAGCCGCATATCCGCATGATCTTAAACCACAAAGGCCAAATGTTGCTGTGTTGTGATGATGTGGTGGGCAATTTCAATCTGGGGACTTTTCCTGAAACCCCCTTAGAAGACCTGTGGTTCAACGAGCGTCACCAAGAAATGCTGCTGACTTTGCAACAAAACGGCGGGCGCAAAGCCTACCCTTATTGCGAAACCTGCCCTAGGCCCTAAGCCCCAATCCAAGCTGCTGGGCTGTTGTGGCCCAGTAGCCTCCTTGTTTTTTCTCCGCCACGGTTTGATTTGGCAACAGTTTGGCTTTGTCACAAAAGGGTAACAAGGCGTTAAGGCGTTCTTTGTTACAATAGCCAATTTCTATGCCATTATCTAATTATGTCTAGTTTTAATATTCTTATTGTTGAAGACGAAGATGCTATCAGGGGAATGTTAATGATGGTTCTTGAGCAAGCGGGTTTTATGCCGATTGCCGCCGCTGATGCCGAAGAGGCACAGAAAATTTTGGATGACAAGCTGCCCGACTTGATTTTGCTGGACTGGATGCTGCCCGGCATCAGTGGTGCCGAGTGGGCCAGACGGTTGAAGAAAGAACCTATTTATCGGGATATTCCCATTATTTTGCTGACTGCACGCGGTGAAGAAGAAGACAAAGTGCGCGGCCTAGAAATAGGCGCCGACGACTATGTCAGCAAGCCGTTTTCGCCCAAAGAACTGATTGCCCGCATCCGTGCCGTGTTGCGCCGTAGCGGCAAAATACCCGGACAGGCGCAAATCACCTTGGGTGATTTGATGCTGGATACCGAGCAACATCGCTTGAGCATAGGCGACAAACAACTGGAAGTCAGCCCCACCGAATTCCGCTTGATGCACTTTTTTATGACCCACCCCGACAAAGTTTATAGTCGCACCCAATTGTTGGATCAAGTGTGGGGCCGTAGTGTGTATATTGAAGAGCGCACAATCGATGTGCATATCCGCCGCCTGAGAAAAATCCTAGAGGAATACGGGCGCGAAGATTTGGTGCAGACTGTGCGTGGTTTTGGTTATCGGTTTTCATTGGTGGATTAGGCACGATGGGGAATTGGCAAAAGGAGATAAACACTGTTGTTTTAATGTTTATGGGGGTGGCGCTAGTCGGATGGGCAACAGGACTGTTCATGCCCTTGCTGTTTATGCTGATGGCCGCCATCATCATGCGCCAAGTGGTGATGATTAACCGCTTTGAAAAATGGATCAGTAAAGGCGGTCGTGGCAAATACCCCAAAGTGACGGGTATTTGGGAAACCATCTACTACCATGTTTACCGGATAAAAAAAGACGAAAAACGCCGTAAAAAGAAATTTCGCAAAATCATAGACCAATTTCGCCAATCCACCGAAGCCCTACCCGACGCTGCCGTGGTATTGGGCACACATGATGAGATCGACTGGGCTAATAAAGCCGCCCGCGATGTGTTTGGTTTGCAAGCTTCTGACAAAGGCCAGCGCATTCCCAATCTGATACGCTATCCTGAATTTATCCGCTACCTTAAATCGGGCAACTTCCAAGAATCGGTGTTTTTGCCTTCGCCCGTAGACCACCGCATTATTTTGGAAGTGCGCGTCGTGCCTTACGGTGCGGGCTTGCGCCTGTTGCTTGCGCAAGACGTTACCCAACTGAAAAAAATGGAGCGGATGCGCAAAGATTTTGTCGCCAATGTTTCGCATGAACTCAGAACCCCCCTCACCGTATTAAAAGGTTATCTGGAAACCTTGCAAGACATGGATGACGGGCATTCGCCGCTGCTGACCAACTCCTTCCAGCAAATGCGCGGACAAACCGAACGTATGCAGCATTTGGTCGATGATTTGCTGTTGCTCACACGTCTTGAGACCCAGCAGAAAAAAACCCAATGCGTTGATGTGCCGGCCTTGTTGAGCCAGATTTGCCAAGAAGGCGATAGTTTGGAAAACGACGCGAGGCGCATCCAACTGACCTTAGAATCCCCCGCCCATATTGTTGGTGAAGAGCAGGAACTACGCAGCGCGTTCACCAATTTGCTGGGCAATGCGCTCAAATATTCGCCCGATGACTCGTTAGTGAAAGTACGTTGGTATCAGGAACACAAGGCTTTTGTGCTGTCGGTCGAAGACTATGGTGAAGGCATCGCCAAAACCGACATCCCGCGTGTGACCGAACGCTTTTACCGCGTGGAGGCCAAGCGTGCCAAAAAAGTCACCGGGACCGGATTGGGCTTGGCTATCGTCAAACATGTGCTGATGCGCCATGATGCCCGTTTGAGCATCACCAGCGAATTGGGCAAAGGCAGTTGTTTTAGCTGCCATTTTCCCTTAACGCGGCGGTGCAATTAAGGCGGTTCGTGGGTTGCTAGCCATATCGGCAACAACATCTGCCCGCACTGCTGCACAAACACGTCACCCAATAACGCGTCCGTCGCTGTGGTGGCATACAGTTGTTGCAGTTCGGGTTCATAGGCTTGTTGTATGGCTAATGCCAAGTGTTCTTGCGCAACCACCAAGGGTGGCTTTTGGGCGCGGCTGCCGTATGCCAGTTTTGCGGCTTGCCGGATATAAGCCAAGGCCGCCTCGGTAAAAAACGCATCTGGGCGCGTGTTGCCCTGCTGATAAATTGCCAACCATGCCGCCAACTCCCCTGCTTGGCAATGTTCAGGCAGCAAGACGATGGCTTCGTCTTTGCTGTGCAAATAAGTGCTTTGGGGTTCAACTTGGTTAGCCAATAGATGGTGTAGCCAAGCACAAACAAAATCTTTGCCCTTTAAGTCGGCATAGCGGTAAAACAAGCTGCCGTTTTGGTAGCGGTTGCGTAATAAGCCCACCACCCGAAAGCCGTCGATGTCTATGTCGATAGGCATATCATCTAACGGCGCACCCAAGTTGTCATCCTGTATGCGTTCGGCAAAGGCGCTGATAGCCGCGTACTGTTTGGCATATTCCAATTCCCCCAATACCCCCGACAGCCAGCGGCCTTGCGCCTGCAATTTTTTAACCGAACCCGATTGCCCTGTCAGCAGCTGTTCTAGCCATTCATGGTGGATCAGGTAGCTGTCCATTTTTTCAATGGTAAACGGTTCGCGTTCTTCGGCGTCGGCACTGATGCCTAAAAAGCGGATGTCCAATTGTCGGCGCAGAAAATGGCGTTGTGGATGCCGAAAAAAACTAAACAGTTCATCTACGGCTATTACCGCTTCGGTGTGGGCGGGCAACACGCCTTGCCACCAAGGCGTAGACGGCGGTTTGGGTGTGGACAGCGCTTGTGCAGTGGCACAATCGTGTGCCGAGAAACTGAATAGCCTGTTGCCTTGTGCGCTAGTGCGGGTGTCAAAATAGCGCGGGCTAAACGCTTGCAAGGGATGGCGGGTGATGAGTCCGGTCAGCTGGTAACTGTCCTGCAATACCTCTAGCAATTCACTGATGACGACTGCGGGCGCAATGGCCTGGTTATCGCTGATCGATTGCCCGATATAAGTGATAATCAGTTGCTCGCGTGCGGACAATAAAATTTCCAAAAATTGGTAGCGGTCATCGGCGCGGCGAGAGCGGTCGCCTTTACGGAAATGGTGGGTCAGCAAATCAAAGCTGGGGTTGCGCTCCAGTTTTGGGAATTCGCCCTCATTCATGCCCAGCAAGGCAATCACCTGAAAAGGGATCGAACGCATGGGCAGCATGGAGCAAAACGTCAGTTGCCCGCGTAAAAATCCGTTGGCGGATTTGTGCTCAGCCACGCGATCTTCCAGCCAACATACCAACACAGGCAGTTCCAGCGGGGCGGTATGCAGCACACCAAAGTCTGCCGCCAATTCCACCAGCAGTTCGTTCAGTTGTTGGCGTTCTAGCGGGTCAGCCGCCAGTAATTGGTCGGCATAAAATAACAGCTGCGCACTCCATGCCTTTAAGGTTTTCGGCTGTTTTAAGTCAGTGCTGGCGGCAAACAACAGCTGTAGATAGTCGCATAAGCCACCCAAGGCGAGTGCTGATGTCCCTTCAATATCGGCAAACGGCAGTATCTGCCCGACAAAATGTTCTTCATTGCCGACCGCATAACCCATCAACAACCGTTCTAAGGCGGCTAGCCAAGTGTTTTCGGCGAGTGCTGGCAAGCCTAATTCGTGTTTGTGCGCCGCCGATTTGCCCCAGCGCACATGGGTGGCTTGTAGCCAAACTCTGATGGTTTCCAAGTCGGTTTCCGACAGGCCAAAGTGCGGGTAAACCACGGGCTGTTCGAGTAAATCTAAGATTTCATGCCAGCCAAAGCGGCCTTGGCTTAGGCTTAAAAAGCGGATAAAGGCGTCTAGCGCGTGGTTGTCCAGGCGAAGGCTGCGGTCGGCAATCGCATGTTGGATGTCGCTGAACACGGCGGCTATAAAAGGTTCGTAGACCTGAATGTCAGGGGCCATGACCACGATGTCGCGCAAGGCCAAACTGGGCGAGCTTTCTAAACGTGCCAACAGCAGGTTTTTTAACACTTCCACTTCGCGCATTCGAGAGTGGCAGGCATGGATGCTGATGGAATCATCTAGGCTTAAGGCTATGCCGTTAGTGGGCAATTGGTTAGCCAATATATCGTTTTGCAAGTGTTGCAGGTTGTTATGTGCCGCGCTGGGTTCAAAGCTTTCCGGCTCAAAGTCAAACTGCATCTGTTCCAGCAATAAGGTTTGAAATTCACGGCCTTGCTGGCCTAAGGCCGCTAGCAACGGGTGTCCGCTTGCGTCTTCGGTCAGGGTGCGTTGGCGTTTGCTGGCTAAATCGGCCCAATAATCTTGCGCGGGATTAAGCAAAAACAAATGTAATTGGCAATGTTTGGACAAGCCGTCCAAAAAGCTTAAAAACAACGGCGGTAAGGTGTTGACACCAAAAATGAAAATGCGCTCGGGCAACACAGACGCATAAGTACCGACGGGGGCTAGGTTAAATTTGGCGATGGTGTCCAACCATAAAGCACCTCGGTGTTGCTCGCCCAGTTGTGCGCTGAGCTTCTGCCACAGGGCGAGTTGCCAGCGTTCGGTCGCGGTGTGGTACAAAGTTTCGCCCTGTTGCCATAGTGCCAGCATATCGGGGCGCAGCAGTTGGTATTGGTCAAACGCTTGTGCCAATTGCCGTGCCAGCTGGTAGCGTTTAAGGTTGCTGTTGGGGCCGTCCAGATAGTGCTTTAAGGGCAAAAATACCGGCCCGTCGAGATCGCGCAAGTGCATTTCAATGCGCCACAGCATCCGTTCCCGCGCAAAATCGGCATCATTTAAGCGGCTGTCTATTTGTTGTGCCAAGGCACTGAAAAATTTGCTGGGAAATAAAAACTGATAATTGCCCCACACCTTAAAATGGCTGGCCAATTGTTGCGATAGCCAGCGTTCCATGCCTTGGCTTTGGATTAGGAACACTTCTTGGGCAAACGGCGACGACAGTGGGGCAGTTTCGATGACCGTGGTCAAATGCCAGAGCAAATTTTCAGTTTTATTAGAGCTATGCAGGATGAACATGATGTCTTAAGGAGGATGCCCGACTGAGACTGTGAAAGTATTTCAAATACTCATAAAAAGGTGTTTTTTATTTTCGTAAGCCACTGTTTTAAGTAGAGACTGGAGTGAAAAAACAGGTTTTTTCACTCCGATGAGCAAGCTTGCGTTAATTCTTTCGGCTACTCACTTAAAGCGGGACTGAGGAGCCGTTGGCTGAGCGGAGCCGTTGGCTGAGCGGAGTCGAAGCCGGCGGCGGGATTCGCTTCGACTCCGCTCAGCGAACGACACCCAAACTGTCCAAGCTTAAACGGGAAGCCATTCTTTCACAGTCTCGACCGCGAGTCATTCGGCTGGGGACGCTAGCGGCAAAGTGAGGGTAAAGGTTGTGCCTAAACCAGGCTGGCTTGCCACTGCGCAAGTCCCCGCATGTTTAAGGATATAATCACGCGCCTCATATACGCCTATGCCCATGCCAGCATTGCCTTTGGTGGTGTCAAAAGGTTTGAACAGGCGTTCGGCGATAAATTTGGCATCCATGCCCGAGCCATTGTCCTGCACCTTAATGATGGCTAGGGTTCCGACTTGGTTTAAGGTCAGGCGCACCCAGCCATCAGGTGGGGTGGCTTCTTGGGCGTTTTGCACCAGATGCCCTAAGATGGCAGTCATTTTGGCTTTTTCCCCAAAAACATTACAGGCTTCTGGCGGCATGTCCACTTGCAGTGCGGGGGTGTTGCCCGCTTGTTGCAAGGCCACGTCGTGGATAACGTCCTGCAAGTTGACGGGTAGTTGCTGGTCGGCGGCCATTTCGCCGTTTTTCAGTTGACCTAACAAATGGTCTATTTTATGCACCACATTTTCTAAGGTGCTGATCGCATCATCGACAAACTCGGGGTTGCGTTTATGCTTTTCGGCATTTTTTACAATTAATGAGACTTGCGCGACTAGGTTTTTTAAGTCGTGCACTAGAAAAGCCGATAGCCTGTGGTAGGCTTCAAATTGGCGTGAGCGCGACAAGGCATCGCTGGCATGGCTTAAGGCCAAGGCATTGGTCAACTGCATACCGACGGTTTTTAACAAGTCGTGGTCTTCCCAGTTAAGTTGCCGATAAATTTTAGGTTTGCTTAACACCACAAAAGCTTCGAGGTCGTTTTGCCGAAATAGCGGGATAATCAGGTAAATTTGGTTGGACTCTGGCTGCCAAGCCGACAAATCGACTTCTTCGTAGACTTCGGGGCTGTTGGCTTGCTCAAAAAAATCAATCACCCAACGTTTTTTTAGCATAAATTGGATCAGGGATTGGTCGATATTAAGCGTTTGTGGCGGGGTGAAGCCTAAGTTATTTTCTTCAGCCAAATAAAAGTCACCGTGGTCATTTTTAAGCCACAAGCCCCCACCCGAGCAGTCCGCCAACTCAGACAGCACTTTAATGATAAAGCCGGACAATTCATTGATCGAGTCCAACCTGGCAATGGTTTTGCTGAGTTTGATCCATTCGTCGCGGTAATCATAGCGGTAATGGAAGAAGTGCTTGTTGATAAACACTTTCGCCATAATGCGGACTTTGCCCGACACAAACAAAATCGACAGCAACAACACCGCCAAAAAGATAAAGAACAGCTGCGCGATACTACCCCAAGTGCCGCCATAATCGCGGATATAAAACCCTGCCAAAGACATCAGGATTAAATACAAGCCCGAACCTAACAATACCGTGGTGTGGAACACGACTTTTCGGGAGGCGGTCATGCGGCTGAGGGTATCATTGTGCAAACGCAGGATAGCAATCGCCATCAACGGCACAATAATGGCATTGATAAAGCCGCGTGAATCCCAGAGCAGTATGTCTAGCTGCCTAAACAACAGCGATTTGCTATAAACGATAAAATCCACCGCAAACAACGCACCCAAGCCCAAACACAATAGCTTAATCGGCAAATGCTGGTCCGAACGTGTGTTGCGGTAAAGTTGTTCGACCAACATGAGCCCGACTATAGCAAAAATGACATGGGCAAACAGCCGCATATCCCAGCCCAAAAGCTGCTGGATTTGATAGCGCAAGCCACTGAAAAACTCCAGTGCGGCAATAAACCCAATAAACAACAATAACCCAAGGGCCAGTTTAGACTTTAGCAATAAGGTATGGTTGTCGCCGTATTGTTGTTGCGAAATGAAGGCAGACAACAAAAAAAACCAGGCCGTATTGCGTAAAGTTTCAAACGGGAAGCTGTCAGAAATCATCAACAGCGGGTCTTGGAGAATGTAGGTCGTGGCGATACACCAAAGTAATGAAAAACCCACCGCAACGGCTAAAGGTACTGTCACCGAGTTTCTTTTGACGTTGATGAGGGTCAAAAACAGTAACAGCAAATAGCCGACGGCTGCGGTCAAATAGCTGTAATAGCTATAGCTATCCATGAAATCCATGTGATTCTCTTGCCCTAAACCGTTGGGGATATAGTCCTAGAAAGGGCTTTTTATAGGGCTATATGGCACGTTGCGTTAGCTAGCTTATTGCACAAACTGCCCATGATTGGTCAGCATGTGCCAACTGTTCAAATCCTTGTGTTCCACACCACTGAGCAAGTCACTGACCTTAATCGTGCAGGGGCGGCGTTTGCCATGATAATCGGTCAATGGCCCTATGCCGATAAAATCCATGCCTAGGGTTGAAAACACGCGTATTAACGCAGGTTCCATCACCGCATACCAATCGCGCACGTCATTTTCGCAACTCATGCGGATCAGGCAGGCAAACAAGGCCAGGGTGATATGCGGAAAAATACGCCGCTCGTCTTGGGAGAACACGTTTTCGGCTTCGGTGTTGATACCCATCACGGTGTTCATTTCGTTTTTTCTGCGCCTGAAGTCTTTAGAGACACAAAACCGTGAGGCTTCTGCCAAATGTGGCCTGGAAACATGCTGTAAGGCTTCGAGGTTGTCGATAGGGCAATGGATTTCAATAGGGAATAGCTTGTCGATATTGTCGGCTGCGGGCAGAATCAGCCGCGTAGTTGCCATATAAACGCCTTGCTTGCGGTGATAGATCAGGTAATGCACCGAGTGGCTGTCAAACTCATCAAACTCCAAGCCGTCAGGGTAATCGGACGGATCTTCAAAGCCCGTTTCTAGGCAGTAAACTTGGTAGCGTAAGCGGTACACCTCGGCCTTCAGTTCGTCGGTAATGGCCGGCACCATATCAAAATAATCATTAAAAATATCAACCAGGCTTTTAGTCGTAGTCATAAACAGTCCACCTTAAAAAAATAAATAAATGGTAATTTTTCACAATTCTACTATGGAATTGCAGGAACAGAAGCATTTTATAGTTTAAGGAAGGTTCTTTATGCCCAGATAAATCGTGGCTTTAAGCACAACCTAGCCCTATGTTGCAACACTAACTCCGTATGCTGGCGAGTGATTATTAAAACACTGGATAATTTAGGCATACCTATTGCTTATAGTCGCCACAGCCACTGCAATCCGCACAAACAGGTGTTGGGTACAGTCTTGCCTAGCCGATTTTGAGAGGAGGTAGGCTTTTTGGCACTATTGCGGTCGAATGCTTGTGCTATTGCTTAATGCTTAGGGTAACAGTTTGCGGCTAAATCGCTTGGTAAAAGCTCACATTAATTTGAATAATGTTGGTGATGGCCGGAAGGTTTAACGTGGCTACAAGGACGTGACCACCCAACTGGTTTGCGGGCAACGGCTATAGCTTTTGCCTGGTCGGCAAGGTCTAAAGCCGTTGTGTTCCGATGGTCTGGCGTGGCTTAATCGGCTTGTAAGATTTGCAATATGGCGGCAGTATCCAAGTTTTCCGCCACCATGTCGGCAAAGCCTTGGATTTGTCCGGTACGGTATTGGCTATAATCAAAGCCGTGGTAATGGGGGTTGATGGCTTTAAAATAATCGCCCCGAAAGGTGTTGTCGTCAAACACGCCGTGTACATGTGTCGCCATGACATGCCCATTTTGGTAAAACAACGGGTATTTGCCCATGCGCCCACAATGGATTTCATAGCCTTTAATCGCCGTGTAGGAAAACAGCTGGTAATAACCGTTCTGGAGTATTTTGGGGTTTTGGTAAGTGACTATATCATCAATAAACCCTAGGCCCTTTTCTTCGCTGACACTGTCATGTTCCAAGCCTTCGGGATCATGTACGCTCTGGCACAAAATCTGGATGCCGCCACAAATTCCAAAGATAGGTTGGGTGAAATGCTGTAGCTCCTTAAACAAGCCCTGTTGCTTTAGCCATTGCAGGTCACGGATAACGGTTTTGCTGCCCGGCAACAGCACCATATCAAAGCTGCTTAGCGAACAATGCGCATGGATCAGTTCCACATCCAGCTCGGGATCAGCCATCAGCACATCGAGGTCATTAAAATTGCTCAGCCCCGGATAGGCAATCACCGCCACGCGCACTTTAACGTCTGCCCGCCGTTGCTGGTAATTGTGCAGCGACTGGGAATCTTCCATGTCTATATTTAAGGGCAAAAACGGCAACACGCCCAACACTGGCAAACCAAAACGGTCGCGGATGATTTTTTCGCCGTCGGTAAACAGGCTGCGGTCGCCGCGAAACTTATTGATGACCACGCCGATTAAATTGCTGCGCATAATCGGGTCCATCAATGCCATAGTGCCGTAAATGGCGGCAAACACGCCGCCCCGTTCGATGTCGGCCACCAAAATGTTTTTGGTGTTGAAAGTATTGGTGATAAAGGTATTGGCTAAATCCTGTTCCAGCAGGTTTAACTCCACAGGCGATCCCGCGCCTTCGGCAATCACCAAGTCGTAATCTTGCAGCAAGCGCGTAAACGCCTGTTCCACGGGTGGCTTGAGCGTGTCAATGTCATCAAAATAGCCGACCGGGGTTTGGGTTTTATGCACCAACCCATTGACGATCACCTGTACGCCGCGTTCGCCCTGCGATTTTAACAACACTGGGTTAAACAAATAGCTGGGTTCTATCCGCGCCGCTTCGGCCTGTAGGCACTGCGCCCTAGAAATTTCGCGCCCTTCTTGGGTTACGGCTGAGTTATTGGACACATTTTGTGCCTTAAAGGGCGCGACCTTGATGCCTTGGTCGGCAAAAATCCGGCATAATGCCATCGTTAGCGTGGTTTTCCCCGCATCTGAACTTGTCCCCAAAACAGCTAGTGGTTTCATCTATCATCCTTCAAGCAGTCAATAAGGCCGCCAAGGTCTGGGCTGTACATCCATCCGGCGATGTAGGCCAAGTCTTACGGCACTGTATTAGCGATTAATGTTAAGTTGTCAGAGCTTAAGGCGGCCTTGAGCTGTTACCGCCAGCATGGCCTAGCCGTTGCGGCGTTAGTTATACCGATAAGCCCGCTACGGTTCAACTAAAAACTAGGGTTAGGCAGCACCTGCGCCGCCAAGTTTATAGAGTCCGAAGCTGATAAATCGTAAACATTCAGTCCCCCTCCTTAAAAAGGAGGGGTTAGGGGAGGTTTATTGAATAACCCCCCTCTCCCTCAGGAGGGTGTCGTAAAAGCCTGAATTTAAGTTGGATTAGCGTAGCGTAACTCAACAAAATCAAAATGTTATGCTTCTTTACATTGTGAACAACCGACCTTTTACGACACCCTCCTCAGGGCAGAGGTATCTACACAACCCATAAAGAGCCTACTCCCTCAAGGAGAAGGTTTGGATGAGGGGATTTAACTTGTGATTTATATACCCCTCTCCCCAACCCTCTCCCTGAGGGAGAGGGGGCTGTGCACAGTATAACTTATTGTTATTATGGCTTTTAAACCTTGTGTAGATACCTATGCCCTCAGGGAGAGGGTAGGGTGAGGGGGGATTTAATGTCGCTTTTACTTTCTACGTTCTCTATACAGACGTCCGTTGCAACACTTTAGAAACCGCCGCCGCGCGGGTGACCACGCCCAGTTTTTCAAAGATATGCTCCAAATGTTTATTAATGGTGCGGGGGCTATTGCCCAAAATAATGCCGACTTCTTTATTGGTTTTGCCGCGCGATACCCACATCAATATCTCAGCTTCCCGAAAAGTCAAGCCCACGGCATTTTTTACCACGTCCAAATCCCACTCGCCTGTTTGTTTTTCCAGCATGAGCAGCGATTCGCCCGTTTGTTTGCAAGTGCATATTTTGGCGGAAAAACTCACCCCTGCGCGGTAGCTGTTATATGTCGCGTTTTCGTCGCTGAGGGTATCGCTTGCGCTTAACCACTCCAACAACGGTTTGGGTAAGGAAGTGCCTACGCCGTGTTGCGTGGTTAAGCTGTGTTTAAGCGCAAACTCTTCTAGCCACTGTACGCCACCTGGGCTAAGCCAAGTGATGCCGCCTGTAGCATTAATCGCGACGACGGCAACCGGGCTTTGGCTGAGTGCCTGTTCGGCGCGCCGCAACAACCGCACTTGGTTAAGTTGTACCGACACCCGCGCCAGCACTTCTGGCGGGCGTATCGGTTTAACCAAATAATCCACCGCACCTTCGTCAAAGCCGCGCAGCAAATCATCCAGCTCGCTTAACGCGGTCATAAACAGCACTGGAATTTGCGCAGTGTCGGGCTTAGCTTTTAAGCGTCGGCAAGTTTCAAAACCGTCGATGCCCGGCATCATCACATCCAACAAAATAATGTCGGGTTTTAACAAGTCGATTTGTGCCAAGGCCGACAAGCCGTCAGTCGCCACCAACACCCGGTAGCCCGCTTCGGAGAGGGTGTCGGATAGCAGCGCCAAATTGCCGGGTGTGTCATCAACAATCATGACATTACCAAGGCTGTGCGAAAGTTCAGGGTTCATTGGGGTGGTGTTCCTCGCTGGCTAAGTGGAGTAGGGATTTAATGTCCAATAGCTTAAACTCACTCGCCAAAGTCAGCAATTGTTGGGCAAATTGCGCCTGTTCCGGGTGTTGTGCGATCAGTTGGTTAAGGGCCTGCTTAAGCCCCAGCATATCACCTATGCGCACATAGCTGTTAAGCTCATCGAGCATGGCTAAGGTGGGTGGCAAGGCCGCCGTTTCGGCTATCGTGTCGTCATCGTGGTATGTCCACGTCAAGGCCAAATGCAGTTTTAGTTTATAAAGCAAGGCGTTGACTTGAATGGGCTTGGCTAAAAAGTCATTGCAGCCAGCATTAATGGCCCGCACCCGGTCAGCCGGATAGGCGTTGGCGCTAAACACAATAATCGGCATCACATAACCGAGTTGGCGCAGCCGCTTGGCCGTGGCAAAACCATCCATGCCATACATGGCTAAATCCAACAAAATCAGCTGTGGTTTTTGGCTTTTCACCACTGCCAAACACTCTTCGCCATTGCCCGCTTCTAACAGCGCAAAGCCTAAGGGCGCCAAAATCGCCCGCAACAATTCGCGGTGTTCGGGTTGGTCATCTACAATCAACAGCGTTAGTCGTGGCCCTTGATAGCCGACTATATCGTCTTCTTGTAAGGCTTGTTGCTCATCGCCCATATTTGGCAACAACAAGCGTACCGTAAAGGTAGAGCCTTGTTCGGGGGCACTGACCACCGCCAGTTCGCCGCCCATAATCTCGCACAAGATTTTGCTGATGGTCAGCCCCAAGCCGCTGCCCGTGTCGAGTTTTTCATTAGGCAATTGGGTAAACGGCTGAAAAATATTTTGCAGCTGGTCTTGCTCAATGCCTGGGCCGGTGTCGATCACCTGAAAAGTAGTCACCCCGCAGCTATAAGCAATTTTTAGGATAATCTCGCCGGATTGGGTAAATTTGATGGCGTTGCCTAAGAGGTTAATTAAAATTTGCTGTACGCGTTTTTCATCACCCGACACCCGGTTAGGCAAAGTGTTGACGATTTGGCAATAAAACGCCAAGCCTTTGGCTTGCGCTTGGGGCTTAAACAAACTGATGAGGTGTTCAATAAATAGCGGAAAATCGATAGGCTCGCGGCGCAGCTCAAACTTACGCGCTTCAATACGGGCAATGTCGAGGATGTCTTCTATCAGCCCGGACAAATGCTCGCCGCTACGCTTTAAAATATTCACGGCTTGTTTGCGGTGTTCCGGGATGGACGGGTCTTTTTGCAAAATATAGGCATAGCCGATAATGCTGTTTAAGGGCGTGCGGATTTCGTGGCTCATGCTGCTTAAAAAGCGGCTTTTGGCGGTATTGGCACGATCCGCCATTTTGATGGCCTCTTGCAGCTTGGCATCGGTTTTTTCGTGTTCGGCAATTTCCCGCAACAAGCGTTGGGTTTGCTTGGCGATTTCCTCGTTCGCAACGCGGCGGCTTTCGTCGTTTAAAATCAGCCACCAAGTGCATAAGCCAATAAACACCAACAACGACGCATACACCTTCACAAAATTGCCCAGCAATAAATCAAACGACGCCGGGGCGTGTTCGGCGGTCAGCAAGTCTTGATAATAAATGATGCCGACAAACACCGTGGTCAGGATGGTCAGGAACAAAAACAACAACGCAAACCGTATCCAGCGCAAGCGGATGGTCAGGTTAAAATAACGCGGCAAACAATAATCGGCAAAGCGGTGCAAATAATCGTCCAGGCGCATACCGGGCTTGCACGCGTCCATGCACGAGGCATCCAAGGTACAGCACAAAGAACAGATGCCGCCTATATACACCGGGCAATGCGCCATGTCCTCGCGCTCAAACGTGTTATTGCAAATGCTGCAACGGCTGACAGGCTGTTGATTGTTGAGGGTGTTGTCCCGCGCCAGATAACGTTCCGGCCCATACAGCCAGGCAATCAGCGGCACCAACACAAAAGCCAAACTCAGGGCAATAAACGCCGAAAACGCTTGCATATACACGCCAAACACCCCCAAATACGCGGCTATCGACACCGTAGACGCGCATAAGGTAGAGACGATGCCAACCGGATTTAAGTCCGGCAAATACGCGCGTTTAAATTCCACAATCTTAGGGCTTAAGCCTAACGGCTTGTTAATCAGCAACTCGGCGGCAACCACGCTAATCCACGCAATCGACATATTAGAAAACAGCCCCAACACTTTTTCCAACGCGCCAAACACCCCAAATTCCATCAACAACAAGGCGATGGAGACATTAAACACCAGCCACACCACCCGTCCCGGATGGCTATGGGTCAGCCGCGAAAAAAAGTTGGACCACGCCAACGACCCCGCGTAAGCATTGGTGACATTGATTTTTAACTGCGAAACCACCACAAACAACGTCGTTACCGCCAACGCCACCCGTGGGTCGGTAAACAATTCGCCATACGCGACCAAATACATTTGCGTCGGCTCATGGGCGTGTAGCTCAGGAATGCCGTGGCGCACCGCCAAATGCGCCAATAACGCCCCACCCAACTGCCGCACCATGCCAAACAAAATCCATCCCGGCCCCGCGCTGAGGGTTGCCAGCCACCAACGCCCACGGTTACGCGCGGTCAACGGCGGCATAAAGCGCAAAAAATCCACTTGCTCGCCAATTTGCGCAACCATCGAAAACGCAATTGTGGTGGCACTGCCAAACAACAGCCAATTAAAACCTTGCCCGCTGCCCGCTATCCAAAAATAAGTTTCCAGCGTCATTAGCGCTTCGGGTTCACGGTTAAACACCACTATATAAGGTGTCACCAACAACAGCAGCCACAACGGTTGCGTCCATAATTGCAAACGGCTGATAGTGGTGATGCCAAACGTCACCAAAGGAATGACCGTGACGGCACTGATGACATGGGCAATAGCGATAGGAATCTGAAAATACAGCTCCAAAGCCGAAGACATAATCGAGGCTTCTAAGGCGAACAAGGTAAAGGTAAACGACGCGTAAATCAGCGACGTGACCGTCGAGCCGATATAGCCAAAGCCCGCGCTGCGCGTGAGCAAATCAATGTCGATGTTATAACGCGCGGCATAATAACTAATCGGGAAGCTGGTGATAAAAATCACCAGCCCGACCGCCAAAATCGCCCAAAAAGCATTGGTAAAACCATAATTAATCGACAAAAACCCGCCTATCGCCTCTAACACCAAAAACGATGTCGAGCCGAAAGCAGTATTGGCAACCTGAAATTCAGACCATTTGCGGAACGTGCGCGGAGCAAACCGCAAGGCGTAATCTTCTAGGGTTTCATTAGCGACCCAAGCATTATAGTCGCGGCGTATTTTAGAAATTTTGAGTGGGATAAGCGTGGCCTCGGTCGTTGTGGCGGGGCTGCTGGACGGCGCGGCTTAGGCAAATCAGGATGCCCTAGGCGACGCAACAGCACAACAGCCGCTAACAATAATGGCTAAATGATAAGCAATAATTGCACCAAAATTGGCTGGTGTTGCGCCTAGGCTATGCGCATAGCCTACAGATAAGCACAGAGCCTCGGAGTGCAACGGCTTTAGACGTTGCTGTGTCGCGGAGTACAACGGCTTTAGACGTTGCCGTGTCGCGGAGTACAACGGCTTTAGACGTTGCTGTGTGACGGAGTACAACGGCTTTAGACGTTGCCGTGTCGGCAATGAAATAAAGAATACAACGGTTTAACTTTGGGCAGTGAGGCGGTGATGGCGATGCTGACAAGCACTAGCACAATTGCACCCGATAGGTGCGGGTTACGCACTCATTTGGGGTTTATTGGTTGGGTAGGGTGGTTTCATTTCGTGCGGTAACGGCGCACGCTAAGCTTATAAGCCGGAATAAACCGATTTGAGCATAAGTGCAAAGCGGTGTTTTCGGCAAATTGTGGCAGCGGTGCGTTTTCAGTTAAGTTTAAAACGGCTTATTTCAGCTGACTTGACTGGTATTTTTTTAAGTCTTCTACTAGACTTAAAAGGGTTAAGGCAATGTTGTTTTAACGTTAGCCAGCTTGATTAGCCCCTTTCAGTTATTAGGCCGCGCTCGTTGCGAATAGGGTCGTTTTTTGATAGGTCAGGTGTTTTTTTAGGCTGTACTAAAATTAGGTATGTAAATGATTTAAAAATGAATTTACATTTTATAAACCATTTAGACAAACAAGTGACGTAATGTTTTACGTCAAATAGGATGTTTAATTATAGTTAGTCGGGCGTCAAACCGCCATCTGCCCAGCACACAACTCATAGGAAATATGAAGATGAAAAAGACTCGTTTTATTCTTGGGTCAATTATTGCCATATCTGGTTCAGCACAAGCTCTGCCTGTTTATCAAATACCAAATTTAGCTTCCATCACTTTTTACGAAACAAGTGGGGGCGTAAATTCATTCACTTTCGCAGTAAATAGCACAGCTTTAACTACGCAGCTACCAGGTACGCTAGGTTTATCAAACAACGATTTTGGTGGTGTTTCGACTGAATTTTACGATGTTTACTATTCTAACTCCGATGGGACTTTCAATTTAAATGGAGAGTATTTAAGTATTGAAGGTTCATATGGTCGCGAATCACCAGCAGGTGGTGGGCTGAATTTAGCAGAAATTGCTTTGAACTTTTCAAGCAATCCAACTCAATACGGAAACATCGTAGCCAGTTTTGTTGCTCTTGGAAACAATGCAATCCCAAGCTCTGTTGGGAATGCTATTGATGGAAATATCCAAACTGCTACGACAATGGGAAATACCGTTGGTCAATCACAAAAACTAAGAGTTACGCTTGGCTTCCTA
The DNA here is from genome assembly GCA_013140465.1 of Methylococcaceae bacterium. Classification (GTDB taxonomy): domain Bacteria; phylum Pseudomonadota; class Gammaproteobacteria; order Methylococcales; family Methylomonadaceae; genus Methylobacter_C. The sequence goes on along the minus strand of JABFST010000427.1, from coordinate 3,294 downwards.
CCTTCATCTGGTCCGGTCCCAGAGCCATCCACGTTACTACTTTTGAGTATCGGAGCAGTTGAAATAACTGGGGTCAGAGTAAATTTAAATAACTGGGGTTAAATAACTGGGGTCAGAGTAAATTTAAAAATGGGTAGGCCTGTTGGCTGGCGGAAGGAAAAGCAGCTCAGTGATATATAAGTTTACTCTGACCCCAGTTATTTTTGATAGGTCAGGTGTTTTTTTTAGGCTGTACTAAAATTAGGTATGTAAATGATTTAAAAATGAATTTAAATCAATGGAGTCTGACCCCTTTGATTGACCCCTTTGATTTTTAATGGAGTCTGACCCCTTTGATTTTTGTTTCGGAGAACGGCTTTATTTAGGCCAACATATCAACGCTGTATGGAGTGCTACATATGTGGTGCAATTTCTGTTCATCTTACTACGACAAGTCCGCAGACGAGTCTGCTGGTGAAATTGCCAAGGGAATTGCAGCTATAGCTCTGAACGTCTTCAAGTCGAAAGGTACCAATCTGCTTAAGCCTAAATCTGAATGCTATACTAGGTGCCCCGAGTGCGGCGGTTACCATTGGGTGTGCCCGCATTGCCAGAACTATGTGCCTTCCTCGCCAGGTCATTCGGGGGAAGAGATCGTATGTGATTCCTGTCACATAGGCTTTGTCCCATTCATACGCTGACTATCGTTGTCCTGCTTTGCGGCGGCGACAAGGGAAGCCAAAGCAATCAAGACGGGGTCAGGCCTTAGTTGCGGCTGGGCAATGTCGCAAATTCTAGAAATAAAATCAAAGGGGTCACAAATCAAAGGGGTCAGACTCTAATACTGCTTCCTTAAAATATTAACCCTTATTAATCATAATGTTGAACAAGCCTGTTGTCGTGGGGTCATAAGCAAAGGATAATGTTTAGGACGGCGCTTAATAGCCCTAGGTTGGCTTTTTCGCTGTTGTTGGACATTTTTGATCCGCGTAACGGCATCCTTAATCACAATTTATGTAATTATTACAATTGGTTAGGGTTTTAAGGAAGCAGTATTAGGGTCAGACTCCATTGATTCCTAGTTTACTCTGACCCCAGTTATTCACCCCAGTTATTCAGGCCGTACTAAAATTAGGTATGTAAATGATTTAAAAATGAATTTACATTTTATAAACCATTTAGACAAACAAGTGACGTAATGTTTTGCGTCGAATAGGATGTCTAATTATAGTTATGCGCCAAAAAAATTGTGATGCGTAATAAACCAAAAATATTCGTAGATACGGCGATTTTCAGATACGCAGCTAGTGTCAAACTTGTTCAATCTGCTAAATTGCAAGCAGGAACTATTACCTCTAAGTGTGGAGAACGCAGAGATGCAACGTTTCTTGTCTATGAAAACGAAGTTAAAGAAATAGAAGAAGCCGATATATGTCTTGAAAGGGAAAAAGTTGCTATTAAGAAAATTGCAGATTTAGCCTGTTGCGGGAGCATTGACCTCGTTTACTCGCATGAAGTAAATTTAGAATTATTGTTTCAGCCAGAAGTTGACTTGGCAATCGGAAGAATGATGGGATCTCCTTGTCACATCATTCATTCTCCACTTCTGAAAGTGACGCAGGAAAACTTTAATGGGAATGACACGTCCGAGTTCCCATTTAAGTTTTGGGGGAACGACAAAGCGAGTGCTGAAAGTACTATTTATGAAAAAGTAGAGAACGAATTTTTCAGGCTTCCAGTTGGCTGCTTCCATTCAAGGCTAAATTTTAGGTCCGGCATTGTTGGGCTTCGAGAAACTCAAGGGTTGAAAGTAAATGCGTCGAAACTCATGCACCCATTTCTCATGTCAATTGATAATATAAGATTTCAGGAAATATTAAAGCTACTGAATATTTCTTCTGTTGGCAGCGACAAAAGAAATAACCTATACCTAGACGCTTATCACCTATGGTCTGCCGAGGAGTCAAATTGTGAATATTTTCTTACAACAGATAGGCCATTAGTAAATCAGTTCAAAGGTAGTGTCACCGAAGCTATTCGTCCAACTAATTTAGTAGATTTGTTATAAGGCAAACTATGAATGGCAAAGAAAGTTCGCATAACACGGCGCTTCACCCGACCAACAAAATGGCAATCAAAGGGGTCAGACTCCATTGATTTCTTACATAAAATATAGTTGAACATTAATACCCCCCCCTTCAGGCAAAAAATAAAAAGGAAAATATGGACTTTAACAAATTAATCGACATCATCAAGGAAGTAGCTAATGAACAAGGCTACGAAATTACAGATGGAGGCCGAAAGTTCGAAGTTTACATTGACAGATACAACGCTGCTTCATTTGAGGTATGGGCAAATTCATCTTCAGGTTATATTCAAGTTCACCAATGGGAATTTGGTGATAATGTAGAAAGTACAGGAAAATATGGGCGGGGTGTGTATTCTCTTCGAAGTTATAGCGATGTCGTTCATTTTTGCAACATCATGATGTCAAGCGCAGCTATTCGCGCTCGACGTCGTATTTAAAAGTTCGGCTCTTTTTTAGCAACTATGCATAACATTAAGGTTAATTTCTATCCTTGCGCTCACTGCTCAGGAATAGGTTCTTGTAATAATGCGGTAAATGGGCAATCTTGTGCTGTTTGCATAAAAGAAAATGAACTTAAAGGCAAAGAATATTTTGGCATTCCATGCTGCGTATGTGGAGGTATTGGGCAAGCTGAACCGAAGACAGAACGTATAAATAAGCGTATGCCTGCCTTACTGGGTTTTGGGGTTGTTTTTGTTTTAATATTTGGTGTATTTTTTGCCGCCATTTTTAAGAGTCCTTACTTTAGTGAGGTTCTAGCTTTTTCAGGTACGCTAATAGGTACAATTTTAGGGTTTTATTATTCTGTACGAAGCAAAGAAACCTAAAAAATGAAAAGATGTGGTCGTTATGTTTCAAGCAAAATCAATGGAGCCGCGTAGGTTGGGTTGGCGATAGCCCAACCCAGAAAAAACGCGGTGTTGGTATGATTGAGCGGTGATGTTGGGTTGCCAAAAAGCACGGCAACCCAACCTATACGGCTAGCATAAATAACTGGAAATAACTGGGGTCAGAGTAAACTTAAATGCCGTAACTGGGGTCAGCGCGTATGGTGTATAAGCGAAGAAATAACTGGGGTCAGAGTAAATTTAAAAATGGGTAGGCCTGTTGGCTGGCGGAAGGAAAAGCAGCTCAGTGATATATAAGTTTACTCTGACCCCAGTTATTTCTCTGACCCCAGTTATTTAGTTTACTCTGATCCCAGTTATTTGACCCCAGTTATTACT
>JABFST010000393.1 GCA_013140465.1 Methylococcaceae bacterium | reverse complement strand
AAACAATGTCTATAACGATGAGAACAGCGCTTGGGAACGAGAAAATAATTGAGACTGTAGAGACGCGATTTATCGCGTCTCCAATAGCGCCCCACTGCTAAAGTAAACGCAAATATGACAGACGCGATAAATCCAGACGCGACAAATCTAGACGCGATAAATCGCGTCTCTACGGTGTTCGTTCCTAAGCTCTGCTCTCATCCTTATGCCGAACCCTCGTTTCGCTATCCCTCCGGGAATGACGGGCTTTGAGTCACTTGTGTATATGGATGAGAGCACAACTTGGGAACGAGACATAAAACTTTTTTGGCAGTCATGTAGCCGTTTGCAGATTTTGCCGATTCTGCTCTATTTCTGGGTTGATCTGCCAGAAAACTAGCCAAAGCTTATATTTTGCCCAGCACACGCTTAATGCGTTTATGTGTTCTTCATTCGATGATTATTTGCCAGTTTCCACCGCTCTCCATGCACGAAAATGGTCAGGCCTTGCAATATCGCCTTCGGTCTTATCAAACGCCTAAGGCGAATTCGCCGCCAGAGGTTTAAGATTGCATTTCGGAGTTGAGTCTAAGAAAGTTTTGTCAGCCACAGATTTAGTTCTTGGCATATGGACAGGCTTATCGTTAGCTAAAGCCGTGGATGTAAAAACGCCAGGCATAAAAAAACCAGCTAAAAAGCTGGTTTTTCAGGTGTTTGGGTGGTGGGTCGCATGCGATTCGAACGCATGACCATCGCATTAAAAGTGCGGTGCTCTACCGGCTGAGCTAGCGACCCAACAAAGATTGCCTATTATAGGGATATTTTTGGATGTTGCAAGCTTTTTTTATGTTATTTTTGATAACGGGTAGAATCTTCAACACCAGCAGCGATAAACCCTTGCTTTCTAAGGCGGCACGCGTCGCATACGCCGCACGCGCGGCCTAGGTCATCGGCAGAATAGCAGGACACGGTGCGCTGGTAATCGACCCCTAATGCGATGCCTTTTTGGATGATTTCGGCTTTGCTGAGTGAAATTAAGGGCGTGTGGATGGTGAAATGCCCGCCTTCTACGCCCGCTTTGGTGGCTAAGTTGGCAAGTTCTTGGAAAGCGTGGATAAATTCGGGGCGGCAATCAGGGTAGCCGGAGTAATCGACGGCATTGACACCGATAAAAATGTCGCGCAGGTTTAACACTTCCGCCCAACCGAGGGCAAATGATAAAAAGATGGTGTTTCTGGCGGGTACATAAGTAACGGGAATGCCCGCTTGCAAGCTGTCGGGTACGGCGATGTGAGCATCAGTGAGTGCCGATCCGCCTATCGCACCTAAGCCTAGTTTGATGATTTTGTGGTCTTCGACTTGGTAGTCTTGGGCGATTTGGGCGGCGGCCACCAGTTCGGCATTATGGCGTTGCCCGTAATCGAAACTGAGGGCGTAACAGCGGTAGCCTTGTTGTTTGGCAAGGGCAAGCACGGTGATGGAGTCTAACCCGCCGGACAGCAGGACTATGGCGTTTTTTTGCATGGTGTCATTTGCCTTGGGCGTTATCCCAAAGCAGTTTGTGGAGTTGGATTTGAAAGCGCACGCCCAGTTGGTCGCGCAGTATTTTGTCAGCCAGTTCGGTGGGGTTTTGTTGTCCCATAACGGGTGAAAACAATAAGCCGCAACGGCCTTGGAGCTGGTAGGTGGTGATGGCGGTTTTTGACCATTGGTAGTCTTCGTCGTTGCCTATGACAAATTTGACTTGGTCTTGCGGATTAAGGTATTGGATGTTGCTGTACAGGTTTTTGCTTAATTCGCCTGAGCTGGGGGTTTTAAGGTCCATGACCTTAACAACGCGGGCATCCACTTTGGAGACATCGAGTGCGCCGCTGGTTTCTAGGGAGACGGTGTAGCCCAAAGCTAGCAATTGTTCCATTAAACCTAAGCAATCAGGCTGCGCCAACGGTTCGCCACCCGTAACGGTGACATAAGGCGTGTTGTATGCCGCTACTTGCTGGATGATGTCGGCAATGCTGTGTTTTTCGCCGCCTGTAAACGCGTAGGCGGTGTCGCAATAGCCACAACGTAACGGACAACCCGTCAGGCGGATAAACACCGTCGGTAGGCCGACGGTGTTGGACTCGCCTTGTAGGGAATAGAAGATTTCGGTGATGCGTAAGGAACCCACGATCAGTTTTTAGCTTGATCTAACTTTAGCAGTTTTTTGGCTGCCAGTTGTGCGGCGGGCGATTTGGGGTAATCGGTGGTGACGCGGGTTAAGTATTCGCGGGCTTTGCTGATGTTTTTGAGTTCTATTTCCAAATAGCCCAATTTCAGTAAGGCATCGGGGACTTTAGAGCCATTAGGGTAGTTGTTGATGACCGTGTTAAAGGCTAGGCGCGCGGCATCGTTGTCTTGTTTGACTCGATAGGCTTCGCCTAACCAATATTGGGCATTGTTGGCATAAGCACCCTCAGGATAGGTGCTTAAATAGCTTTTAAACTGTTCGATAGAAGGGTCGGTATGACCATTTCTGAGTTCGTTATAAGCTTGTTGGTAGACTTGTTTTTCAGTAGCCGAGGCTGCTGCCATTTCAGGCGCAGGTGCTGGTGCAGGTGCGGGTGTTGCACTTGCGGCGGCTTCTGTGGGCATAGGCTGTGGCACTTCTGCGGGTTCGGAAGGGGCAGCAGCGGGTGCGGGTGTGTCTGCGGGGGCTGCGGTATCGCCCGCTGCCGCATCAGGTGCTGGTGCGGTGGGGGCGGCGGCATTAGGATCATTGGCTTCGGTGTTGACCACTTCGGCAGTGCCATCGGCAACGGCTTGTTCTTCTGTGCCGCTGGCTTTGGTTTCCAAGCTTTGCACACGCTCGTCAAAATCCGAATACATGGTTTTTATCTGTTTTTTAAGCTCATCGTTACGGTAAACGAGTTCATCCACCTTGCCTGTCAGTTGCTGCACTTCGGCTTGCAATTGGTCTACACGTTTAAGTGCATCATAAAGTGCAGTGCTGGAAGGTGCATTGACAGGGCTAACAGGTTTGGCGGAAGGCGGGTAAGCCGAATGGTCAATCACCGCTGGCAGTTCGGCATAAGCGGGTGCTGCAACCGTCAACAAACAGGCAAGGCTGAATTTTTTCATGGTTTTACCTGGCTTGATAGACGATCTCTACGCGGCGGTTGCGTTCCCAAGCCGCCTCGTCACTACCAAATGCCGCTGGCTTTTCTTCGCCATAGCTGACGATATCCAACTGCATGTCAGATACGCCTTGCGCTTTCATCATGCTGGCGACCGATTTGGCGCGTTGCTCGCCTAGGGCAATATTGTATTCACGCGAGCCACGTTCGTCGGCATTGCCTTCCAGGGTGATGCGTTGGCTGGGGTTGGCAACCAAGTATTGGGCATGGGCGGCGATTACAGGGACAAAATCGGGCATCACTTCACTGCTGTCGAGCATGAAATAGACGGTACGTTTGGACAAAGGGTTGTTAGGGTCGTTAAATTCTGGCCCTAAGGTGCTGGCATAATCGCCATTGGACACGCCATTCATGCCCGAACCGTTGAGTTCTGAGCCATTGATGCCGTTACCTTTGTTGAGTCCGCTGGTGGAGGCGTCGTTGATGCCGCTGATCTCGTTTTGGCTGCCGTCGGTCAGGCTGGCATCTTTTTCGTCCGTGTCACTACAAGCCGATAACATCAGGGTGCTTATAGCCAAGGCCAATAGTGTTTTATTCAATTTCATGTTCAATTTCCAAAGGTAAATGCAATCTAAAAAAACCAACAACCTAACGGTTAAGCGTGGTGTGGTGCGTATTTAAGGGCTGTGCCGCAGCGTGCGGCTTAGCGTTGTTGGCGGGCAAAACTTAAGGGGCCCATGCGGGTTCGCGTACCTCACCGCTATTAAAAACTAAGCGTTGTTGCATTTTACCATCTAATGACACTGCCGATAAGAAGCCTGTACGACCTTTTTTTGACGCATACAAGATCATCGTGCCGTTAGGGGCAAAGCTAGGCGATTCGTCAGATCTGCCGCCAGTCAGGACGTTAATGGCACGGCTGGACACGTCCATAATCGCAATGCGGTAGTCATTGCCATTGCCATGCACCATGACAATGCTTTTGCCGTCTGGCGAAAAACTGGCGCGGGCATTGTAATCGCCGGAAAACGTGAGCCGCTTCTCTTGTCCGCCTTGGCTAGAAACCATGTAAATTTGCGGTTTGCCGCCACGGTCCGAGGTGTAAACAATGTTGTTGCCGTCCGGCGACCAGCTTGGTTCGGTGTCTATGGCAAAGCTTTTGGTCAGCCTAGTCAGCGACGAGTTGGCCAAATTTAAGACAAAAATATCGGGGCTGCCGTCTTTGGACAAGGTTAAGGCCAAGCGGGTGCCATCGGGCGACCAGGACGGCGCACCGTTAATGCCGGGGAATTCGGCAACGCGTGAGCGTTGGCCTGTAGCCAAGGTTTGCACATAAATCGCGGCAGTTTTGCGCTCAAACGAGACATACGCCATTTTTTTGCCATCTGGTGACCAAGACGGCGACATTAAGGGTTCTTTTGAGGCGGCGACGGTTTGCGGGTTAAAGCCATCCGCATCGGCAACCTGCAATTGGTGTGACTGTTGTTTGCCGCCTTGGTTGTTGGTGGTGATATAGGCAATACGACCGCTAAACGCGCCTTTTTTGCCCGTCAGTTTTTCAAAAATCAGGTCGCTGATGTGATGGGCTGTGCGGCGCAAGTCGGCAGATGATGAGTTCATGCGATAGCCTAATAACTGTCCGCCCTTAAACACGTCCAACAATTGGAATTGCACGGCATATTGCCCGCCTCCTGCGTTATTGACTTGTCCGACCACGAGATAGTTTTGCCCCAGTGTTTGCCAATCTTTAAAGTTGACTTCTGCGGCGGACGACGGATGTCCCGGCATGGCTTGTTCCGCCATCATTTTAAAATATCCGCTACGCGCCAAATCGGCATTGACGACCGCGCTAATATTGACGGGTGCGGACTGGGAGGCAAAAGGCGAAACCGCAACGGGTAATGCGCTGCTGACACCTTCGGTGACTTCAATGGTCAATTCGGCGTGGCTAGTGCGGGTCAATATCACCATTAAACCTAGAAATAACGCCTTTTTTAAAAAACTCATAAGGTTTCCCCTGAAAAACTAAATAACGGATTAACTGCCGAAGATAGTGCCATTACTGGCATAAACGGTCATTTTCAGCTAAACATAAATTAAATGCCCTAAATTCTTTGGCAAAAAGTTCTTTATCTTGCGGCACGGGCAAGGGCGATGCCCGATGCACGGCATTTTCTGCCGATTGGTCGAAAATATCATCACCGCTGCTACGCACGACGGTGGCATCAATCACTGTACCGTTAGACATGAGCCGCACTTTTATCAGGCACTTTAAGCCTTTTTTATCAGGCGGCTGAATCCAGCTACGGCTGACTTTTTGCCTGATTTCAGAAATAATCCGCGCTTTTTCGGCAGCCCTAGCAGCCAGATTGGCTTTTGCCGCTTCGGCTTTGGCGGCAGCAGCGGCTTTGGCTTTTTCTGCCGCAGCTAATTCGGCGGCTTTTTTAGCTTCGGCAGCTGCCGCTTCGGCCTTGGCTTTTTCTGCGGCTTCGGCTTCGGCTTTGGCTTGTTTTGCAGCTTCGGCGGCTTCTGCCTTGGCCTTAGCGGCAGCCTCGGCTTTGGCTTGTTTTGCAGCTTCGGCGGCTTCTGCCTTGGCC
>JABFST010000437.1 GCA_013140465.1 Methylococcaceae bacterium | reverse complement strand
AACTCGCACTGGCAACAATATCGACATGGCGCGTTTAAGCACCCAACTGGCACAAGGCCAGCCTTTAAAACGCCTACCGTATTTGCCTAGGCGCGTGTGGCCCCAACAATTGCAGATTATTGTCGATGCCCGGCTAGAACTAGAACCCTACTGGCCGGATTTTGCCTACATTGTTACCGAACTTAAACACCTGCTGGGCGAGGCCGCTGTCACCGTGATACGATTTGACGACGACACCGTCAGCGCCGAACACGCCTATTGCTTGCCATACCCCGCCAGTGCCGATGCTGATTGGCAGCCGTGGCAACTGCCCGCCAATGATGTCGCGGTATTAGTGCTGAGCGATTTACAAGCCAGCTACTGGCAACGCCTATTAACACGGTTGCAACAACGTTTAGCCCCGTTGCTAACCCTTAGCCCCAGCGCGGTGTGCGCGCTGCCGTGGGCAACCGCCACGCCGCTAAGCACCCAACCGCCGCGCTATCCATACCAACAAGGCTATCAATTGCCAGACCTGCCCGAGGACAAACGCTTGCAAATTTTCGCGCTGTTAGCGGCGTTGCCGTTAATCGATGCCGCCTTATTGCGCCGATTGCGCCTGGCTTTAAACTGGGGCGGCAGCGAATTAGAACACCTGATTTGGCAACATCCCGAAGTCCGCAACAACGGCCTAGGTATTTATTTTCCTAAAGACCACGCCGAAACCTACCGCGCTTATTATCCCAAAGAGACCGCCGAATTTTGGGAGATCGTCCACGACCACCACGACCGCGCCTATCAAGGCTTAAGGCATTTAGAAGGCTTACACCACTATGCGCTGGAACAACACACCCCGCTGGATATAAAAGACTACTACCAACGCCTAGCCGCAAGCTTAAGCCAAACTCCCGAACACCACCCCCAGCACCGCGCCCTGCAAGCCCAAGCCCGCACCGTGATTGCCCTGATGCCGCGCTGCACTTTGGCTACCGACTTAAACGAGGTAATCCACCGCTTAGCGGAGTTTGCCTATGCCGATGACCTGCGTGCCGAAAATTGGCAAGCCGTGCTAAACCACGGCCTAGATTTAAGCAAACTGTCTATCCGCAACCCCACCGAGGCGCACACAGTCAAAGACTGGCATATCGTCCAGCGAGGCCAAAACCGCATTGCTTGCGTACACGCCACGCCACCGCCGCCGCTGAGCGTTGCGACCCTGACTGCGCACCTGCCGCCTGTGTACACCGATGCCGACGGCAAACAACAAGTGCTAGGCGAACAACCAATTACCTTACCCGCACAGCCCAGCTTCACCTTAAAAACCGCCACCCAGCAACTGACCTTATGCACCCTCAGCAAGCCCGGCTGGGCCAACCGGATATGGCGCGATAAGCTAGGCGTGTTTGTCGGCGTGGAGTGGTGTGGCAACACCTACACCCTACCTTGGCGCGGTGATTGGGAATGGGACAACAGCCCGGTTAAGAGGGATCGTTATGGTGTGTATGCCGATTTGACCATTAACCGAGTCACCCAACGTTTGCGCTGGATAGAAGCGGGGACGTTTTTAATGGGATCGCCGCTGGATGAACCCGAACGCTCTACCAATGAACTACAACATCAAGTTACACTTAGCCAAGGTTATTGGCTGGCGGATACGGCTTGTACCCAAGCTTTGTGGGTTGCTGTAATGGGCAACAATCCTGCCCGTTTTAAAGAGGATAACAAGCTGCCCGTTGAACGAGTCAGTTGGGGCGATGTACAAGAATTTATCAGCAAGCTTAACGATTTGCTACCCGATGCGTATTTCCGCTTACCTACCGAAGCGGAATGGGAATATGCTTGTAGGGCAGGGACAACCACCGCCTTTTCGTTTGGTGACACCATAACAATTAAACAGGTAAATTATGACGGCAACTTTCCTTATCGGGGGACTAGAAAAGGGCTGTATCGTCAAAAAACCGTAACGGTAAAATCCCTGCTGCCAAATGCGTGGGGCTTATATGAAATGCACGGTAATGTCTGGGAGTGGTGTGCAGATTGGTATGGGGCGTATCCTAATGTGGCGGTGACTGACCCCTCAGGCGCGACGGAAGGTGTTGCCCGTGTCCTGCGTGGCGGTTCTTGGCTTAGCAGCGCCTTGTACGCACGTTCTGCTAACCGGCGCAACAACGGGCCAGCGAGCAGCGGCGACTACATCGGCTTCCGTCTTGCCCTTGGTCAACCCGCATCAAGCCAGCCAGTGCGGGCGGGGATAGCAAGTCGCTTTTAAAACGTGTTGTAAAGCGCAATAAGCGTAAATAACCCTGTCCAGTCCCCGTATTCCCCAAGTTCCATACGGGCTACTTGCTGTATTAACGGTTTGCCGTCGGATCAACGCAGTGCGCTAGTCCATTTTGTAAACATGGCGGCTTGTGATAGCGTATCTATACTGAGTGTCTACATTTAAGGCTTAAAGGAGCGACTATGCTAACGACTGTAAAAATATTCAAAACAGGCAACAGCCAGGCCGTACGCCTGCCTAAGGCGTTTCGTTTTGACAGCACTGAAGTCTGGCTACACAAAGATGAACTCACAGGTGTGCTAACAGTGACACCCAAGCCCACGCATTCAGACTTAGATGTACTTTTTCAATTGATTGCCGACGCTGAGGTGCCTGAGGCGTTTATGTGCCAACGCGATAACGGGCACGGCGAATTTAGGGATATTTTTTGATGTCGCGCTATCTGGTCGATACGGATATTTGCAGTTACGCAATTAAATATAAACAACCTGAGCTGTTGGTAAAGATAAGGGCGGGTTTAATCAATGATGAGCTTGCCATATCAGTGGTGACTAAAGCGGAATTGCTTTATGGCCTTGAATTGGTTCCAGAAGCCACTACGCTTAGAAAGGCAGTGTTGGCGTTTTTAGCATGTATACCTGTTTTAGAGTGGCCCTTGCCAGCCGCCCATCATTACGCAAAGCTGCGGAGCATCCAAAAACTCACTGGCAACCCGATAGGCTATATGGATACCTTGATAGCTGCACACGCGCTGGCAGAAAATCTTATTTTAATTACCCATAACACCAAACACTACGCGCGTGTTGAGGGTTTACAAATAGAGGATTGGGTCATTCTGTAGGACGGACAATGCTTTTCTGCTATACCCAAACCTCTTATCCCATCATTTGCATACTTCGCACAGGCAAAAACCAAATGCCCTTTGATACGCTAGTAGTGATAACGAACGCCTATCAAAGTGGCGACCTGACCGAGCCTACCCATGTCCCCGCAGCTAAAACCCAACATCAACTTCCCCCAACCTTTTCCCGCCTTATGGGCCACTGCCTTTGGTGAAGACGAGTTTGGCTTATGGATGGAATTGACTACGCACGCTGTAAGCCAACGGTTTCGTTGGCTAGAGGCAGGGCGATTTAACAGGGGTTCATTAGAAGAACAAAATGAAACACCGCATGATGTGACTTTAAGCCACGGCTATTGGCTGGCGGATACGGCTTGTACCCAAGCCTTGTGGTTGGCGGTCATGGGTAAAAATCCTGCCCACTTTAAAGAGGATATAAACCTGCCCGTCGAACAAGTCAGTTGGCATGATGTACAAGAATTTATCAGCAAGCTAAACGGTTTGCTCCCTGATGCGTATGCCCGTTTGCCTACCGAAGCTGAATGGGAATATGCCTGTAGGGCAGGGACAACCACCGCGTTTTCGTTTGGTGATAACATAACGCCTGAGCAGGTCAACTATAACGGCAATTATCCTTATCAGGGGGCTGAACAAGGGCTGTTTCGTGAAAAAAACGTTGTAGTAAAATCCTTGCCGCCGAATGCGTGGGGGTTATATGAAATGCACGGTAATGTGTGGGAATGGTGTGCAGACGGGTATGATGGGTATCCCAATGAGGCGGTGACAGACCCTACAGGCGCGACGGAAGCTACTGCCCGTGTCTTGCGTGGCGGTTCTTGGCTTCACGACGCTCTGCACACGCGTTCTGCTAGCCGTGGCTACGACACGCCAGATTACCGCAACTCCCGCATCGGCTTCCGTCTTGCCCTAGGTCAACCAGCAGCAAGCTAGCCAGTCCGCACTGTCGTCACGGACAGGCTAGCGGCAGCCCCGTAGGCCGGAATAAGCTGTTTTGAGCGGTAGCGAAAAGCGGCGTTTCCGGCAAAACGTGGATGCGGTGAGCCGGAAACAGCCGTTTTCACTTGCGTTCAAACGGCCTTATTCCGGCCTACTGGGCTGCCAAATCTGGTCAACTTAATCCTAGTCTTCCAACTTTCACCCATTAAATGCCCATGAGCAAAATCCTACACGTCGCTGTCGGTGTGATTAAAAATACCAACGGTGACATTTTAATTTCTCTGCGCGCCAAGGATTTGCACCAAGGTGGCTTATGGGAGTTTCCTGGCGGCAAAATCGAGGCGGGCGAAACGCCGCAGCAAGCTTTGGACCGCGAGCTGTATGAAGAATTGGGCATTACGGTGCTGGCAAGCACGCCGTTAATCCGCTTGCAGCATCGTTATCCCGACCGCCAAGTGGAACTGCATGTGTTTTGGGTGGAACAGTTTACGGGGCTGGCGCATAGCCAGACTGGGCAAGCCTGTGTTTGGGTGCCGCCTAGGCGTTTGTCAGATTATGCTTTTCCTGCCGCCAATCGGGCGATCGTGCTGGCGGCGCAATTGCCGCGCTATTACGCGATTTTGGATGATGCCGAGGTGCCGGTCTTATGCGCCCGCTTACAGCAGTTATTGGCGCGTGGGCTTAAGCTGATCCAACTGCGCTTAAAAAATCGCAGTGATGCCGAACTGGAACATTTTTTAGATGTCGCCCGCCCGTTGGCCCAACGCTACGATGCGCGTTTGTTAATCAATTCGGGGGTCAGCCAAGCGCGGCAGTGGGCGGTGGATGGCTTGCATTTATGCAGTGCCGATTTGTTGGCTTTGCGGCAACGCCCGTTGCCGCCACCTGGTGTTGCTGCGGCAGATTATTGGCTGGCGGCTTCGTGCCATAATGCTGACGAACTGGCCCACGCGGCGGCGATAGGCTTGGATTTTGTGGTGTTGTCGCCTGTGTTGGCTACGCTTAGCCATCCCGATGCGCTGCCAATAGGTTGGCAACAGTTTACCGAATGGGTGGCGATGGCTAACTTGCCTGTGTATGGTTTGGGCGGTTTGGCGGTGGCAGATGTGGAACAGGCCCTGGCGGCAGGTGCGCAAGGCATTGCCGCCATTCGGGCTTTTGGGCAGGATTGAATAACGCGTGGATTTCCCTCTCCCCAGCCCTCTCCCTAAGGAGGGTGTCGTAAAAGCCACAACAGCCAATAACTGCTAAAATGGAACCCTACTTGTAGATTCGGGTCTGGAAAGATGCCAACAAAAAAAGTTAGTAGACGTGTCATGGTGCTGGACACAAGCAACCAATTGTCGCTATTTGACGAAGAGGCCGTTACGGCGTTGCCGACAGTAAACACTGCCGTGGCGGCCAGGGCCGTTAAGTTTCACGCCCCCGACCCGCGCGACATCTTCATCAACCAAACCCGCTTGGAAGACCACTTAAAGGCAGTCGGGCTGCAGGCGCCCTTGAAGATGCGGGCGATATTGGACCAACTGTCGTTTGCCGAATTCGAGGGGCGCTACCAGCCGGGCGGCCGTCCCCCCTATGCGCCGCGCGCCCTGCTGGGGCTGATCCTGTACGGGATAGCGCAAGGTGTCAGCAGCTTGCGGGATTTGGAACGG
>JABFST010000306.1 GCA_013140465.1 Methylococcaceae bacterium | reverse complement strand
GTCTGTAATCCTGCCGTTTTCGCGGCATCCAACTCCTCTTTAATATCCGACAAAAACAGCACTTGCTGTGCAGGTATCGCCAGGTCTGCGCTGATGTGCAGATAAGATGCCGGATCCCGTTTGCCGCCTATATGGGTATCAAAATAGCCTGAAAACAACGGCGTTAAATCACCAAACGGCGTATGCGCAAATAACAGCTGTTGCGCTTGCACCGAACCCGAAGAATACACATAAAGTGCCAGTCCCTGCTCGTGCCATGCCTTAAGCTTGGTGGCGGCATCGGCGTAGATATGGCCTTGGAATGCGCCTTGTTGATAACCCGCTTCCCAAATCAAGCCTTGCAAGGATTTTAACGGCGTGATTTTTTGGTCGGCATCGCTCCAAGCCAGCAATTGCGCGATAGCTTGTTCGGTATCCAAGTTTGCGCCGACCACCGCGCTGGTGTCCGCCAGCAGACTTTTTACGGCGGGTAGGTGTTGTTGGCTGCGGACGAAGCTTGCCAGATTGGCGCGTGAATAAGGGAACAGCACGTCTTTTACAAACGCCAAGGACGAAGTTGTGCCTTCAATATCGGTGACGATGGCCTTAATCATGCTAAATCAGCCACAAATTGGTCCAAAGTGGGAAACTGTAAGGCAATGTCGCTGCCGGTAAAGTTAGCCAGCCAGCCGTCAGGTGTCGTGAACAAGCGGATACAAGTAAACGCGGGGTTTTCGCCCATATCAAACCAGTGCGTGGTGTTGGCGGGTACGCTAATCAGATCGCCTTGTTCGCATAAGACCGCATACACTTGGTTGCCCACATGCAGATAAAACAAGCCCTTGCCTTCGACAAAAAAGCGCACCTCAAAATCATCATGGGTGTGTTCTGCCAAAAATTTTTGCCGGAACGTGGCTTTTTCGGGGTGGTCAGCCGCCAGCTTAATCACATCGACTGATTGGAACTGGTATTGCTCTTGCAAACGCCCGATAGCATCGCGGTAGGCGTAAATGACAGTGGCTTGGTCGTCATTTGCCGCCAACGGTGCGCTTGCCGTCCAGCGTTCAAAGAGTACGCCCAAGGGGCTGAGCTGGCTTTGGATGTCGGCAAATGCGGTATAGCGCGTGCCGTGTTGGGGTTGGTGTTCGGGATAGACAGATAATGCGCTCATTAGTTTTTGGCTCCATGTAGCCGTAGTTCACAATCAAATAAAAAGTCCAACGCCTCAAGATGGCGTAGGGTTTCGGGTACTGATGCCCCCCAAGTGTACAGCCCATGTCCGGCAATGATATAGCCATAACAAGGCACGCCAGTAGCCAAAAACTGCCCGACTTGCGCCGCCAAGCGGGGAATGTCTTGGTCATTGGCAAAAATAGGCACACGCACTTCGGTTTCGTGCGTGGTGATGCCGCTGAGGGCTTTAAGCAGTTCGTAATCTCTTAACACCAGCTCAGTGCCAAAAAGCCGCGAAATTAAGGTGGCGTTAAGCGTATGCGGATGCAAGATTGCTTGCACACTTGGAAAGCGTTGGTACAAGCTGGTGTGCAGCAGCGTTTCTGCCGACGGTTTTTTGCCGTCTAAAGGCTGGGCATTTGCGTCTATCAGCATAATGTCAGCCAGTTCAAGTTGGCCTTTGTGTTTGCCCGATACGGTAATGGCTATCGTACCATCCGCCAAACGCGCCGAAAAATTGCCGCTAGTGGCCGGCACCCAGCCTTTGCGGTCAATAAACCGCCCTGCGTCTATCAGTTGCTGGGCGGCGTTAAGAAAATCATCGCTATAAATCATTCATAGATACCTGTAGGCTAAGGGAATGGACGGGTAGGGCAGGTTTGCCAAATGCGGGCTTGAAGGCTAAACCTGCGCACGAGTCCGCTAGATAATAAGGTTTAATGCCCTGTTCAACAAGCCCTAGGTCCTAGGGCTATGCACTCGGCATAACCACGTTTAAGTCCCTGCTGGGGAAATTTTAGCTAGCCCAAGCTTTATAAAAGCGATTATTATTACAAAGATTAGTCGCCAACATCGGCAGTTACCCATCCCTAACAGGCTTTTCCAGCCCACTCAAAGACCACACACCATGAGCCAACGCATTGCAACCGTCGAGCGCAACACGCTTGAAACCCAAATCACCTGCACCATTAACCTAGACGGCACAGGTGTTGCCACCTTTGTGACGGGCGTACCCTTTCTGGACCACATGCTCGACCAAATTGCCCGCCACGGCTTAATTGATATGGATATTAACGCCCACGGCGATTTGGCTATCGATGCCCACCACACCGTGGAAGATGTCGGCATCACCTTAGGCCAGGCTTTCGCCAAAGCCATTGGCGACAAAAAAGGCTTGACCCGTTACGGACATGCTTATGTGCCTTTAGACGAAGCGTTGTCCCGAGTGGTCGTCGATTTTTCTGGTCGCCCGGGTTTGTTTTATGAAGTGAGCTACCCACGCGCCATGATAGGCAGTTTTGATGTCGATTTGTTCCGGGAATTCTTTCAAGGCTTTGTCAACCATGCGGGCATCACCTTACATATAGACAACTTAAAAGGCGTTAATGCCCACCATATTGCCGAAACCATTTTTAAAGCCTTGGGCCGCGCCTTGCGCATGGCAGTTACCGCCGATGCCCGAATGGCGGGTATAATGCCGTCCACCAAAGGTAGCCTTTGATTTTTAGGACAATGATTTATGACAAAAAATAGCAGCACGGTTGCCGTCATCGACTACGGCATGGGCAACCTGCATTCCATTGCCAAAGCCCTGCAACTGGTCGCTACTAACGTGGACGTGCAAATTGTCGCGGATGCCGAGGCGATTTTACGCGCCGACCGAGTCGTGTTGCCCGGCGTTGGTGCCATCGGCGATTGTATGCAAGCCCTTAACGATTTAGGTTTGGCTAACGTTATCCGGCAAGTCGCCCAAACCAAACCCTTGCTAGGCATTTGCCTAGGGATGCAAGCGTTGCTGACCGATAGCGAAGAAAACGGCACAACCCAAGGGCTAGGCATAGTACCCGGGCATGTGTTGCGGTTTCCAGAAGGCTTAACGGACGACCAAGGCAATCTGCTAAAAATTCCCCACATGGGCTGGAATCAAGTGCATGTCAATGACCATCCCATATGGCATAACATCGCCCAAGACAGCCGTTTTTATTTCGTGCACAGCTATTACGCCGCACCCGATAACAGCGCGGTGATTGCCGCCACGGCGGACTACCCCAAGCCCTTTGCCTGTGCTTTGGCACTCGACAACGTGTTTGCAGTACAATTTCACCCCGAAAAAAGCCAAGCGGTTGGCCTACAACTGCTCAGCAACTTTTTACAATGGCAAGGCCACGTTTAACCTGCCCACTACCGCGTTAAGGATTCATGAGTTATGTTGTTAATACCCGCTATCGATTTAAAAGATGGAAAATGTGTGCGCTTACGTCAAGGGCGTATGGAAGATGATACGGTTTTTTCTGATGATCCGGTCGCGGTAGCCAGACGCTGGGTAGAAGCGGGCGCGAAAAGAATCCATTTGGTTGATTTGGACGGCGCTTTTGCGGGCAAGCCTGTCAACGCTGACATTATCAAAGCCATCGTCACGGCCTTCCCACATGTCCCCGTGCAAATCGGCGGCGGTATCCGCGACGAAGAAACCATCCAAGGCTATTTGGATGCGGGTGTGGAATACGTCATTATCGGCACTAAAGCCGTCAATGAGCCGCATTTTGTCAGCAACATGGCCTTGGAATATCCACGCCACATTATCGTTGGTTTAGATGCCAAAGACGGTAAAGTTGCGATAGACGGCTGGTCCAAGCTGTCCAAACACGACGTGATCGATCTGGCCAAACACTTTGAAGCCGACGGCGTGGAAGCCATTATCTACACCGACATCGCCCGCGACGGGATGATGCAAGGTGTCAACGTCGAAGCCACGGCCCGCTTGGCGCGTGCGATCACCATCCCGGTCATCGCTTCTGGCGGCATCACTAATATTAATGATATACATGCCTTAGGCAAAGTCGCGCACGAAGGCATTATGGGCGCGATTACCGGGCGGGCGATTTATGAGGGGACTTTGGATTTTGCTGAGGCGGAGGGAATTGCAGGGTCATATTTATGAAAACAATTGCCGAAATAAAACAGTTGTCCAAACTGAGATTAGAAGAAGCAGAAATATTATGCATAGCAGGAAAATATGATGGTGCGTTTTATTTGGCAGGTTATAGTGTTGAATTAATGTTAAAGGCTAAAATTTGTGAAAATTTTGATATGGATAATTTGTTTGACGAAGATGCCAAAATTACAGGTATAAAAATAGTCAGGGAATCTGTTAAAAAACACGATTTAAGTGTATTGCTTATTTATAGCGGACTGGCAAAAAAATTTCAGCTGGCAAAAGCCTCTCAATTAAAATTAATGGAAACTTATGGGTTACTAATTGCACGAAGCAATGCCACTTCACCAAACAATCCTACTTCACCAAGCAATCAGAAGGAAGAAAAATTGTGGAGCGAACAAGCTCGTTACCTTCCGATTGGCTCTAATAATGCTAACGATGTAGAAATGCTTATTCAATTATTAAAAGACGATGAGGGGTTACTGGAATGGATGAAAAACAATTAACATCAGAATTGGAAGGCTTTAAGCAAGCCTGCATCAAAATGGGGGCTATTGGTGAAGACAATTCGGAAAATAAAATCCCTACATTTGTCTTCGATGAAGTTTATCAAGGCGTGTTTCTTGTTAATGTTAGTGTCAAAGATGAATGGCTAGATAAAAAATACGAAGCTTCTGCTTTAAACGAATTAATTGAATTGCTGTATAAAACCACAACCCCTCATATCCGTGAAAGCATTTTGACGCTTCGTCTTTGCAAAACATCTTTTCCGTATGACACCATTCAATACGACACTTTGGCAGATGGAAAAACTGCATGAGCCTAGCCAAACGCATAATACCCTGCCTTGATGTCGATAACGGTCGCGTCGTTAAAGGCGTAAAATTTGTAGACATCCGCGATGCCGGTGACCCCGTGGAAATCGCCCGCCGTTATGACCGCGAAGGCGCTGATGAAATCACCTTTTTAGACATCACTGCCACCCATCACGAGCGCAACACGATGGTTCATGTTGTCGAACAAGTTGCCAGCGAAGTGTTTATTCCACTCACTGTGGGGGGCGGCATCCGCACCCTAGATGACATCCGCACCATGCTGAACGCGGGCGCAGACAAAGTCGGCATTAACAGCGCGGCGATTTTTAGACCTGAATTTGTCCGGGAAGCTGCCGAACGTTTTGGATCGCAATGTATCGTGGTCGCTATTGATGCCAAAAAAGTCAGTGCCGAAGGTGCACCCAACCGCTGGGAAATTTTTACCCACGGCGGACGCAAAGGCACAGGCATAGATGCCGTTGAATGGGCCATAAAAATGGTTGAATTTGGCGCGGGTGAAATTCTCTTGACCAGCATGGACAAAGACGGCACTAAAAGCGGCTTTAACTTGCCCTTGACCCGCGCGGTGAGCGAGGCGGTATCTGTACCCGTGATTGCCTCAGGTGGCGTGGGTAACTTAGACCATTTAGCCGAAGGCATACTCGAAGGCAAAGCCGACGCGGTACTGGCAGCGAGTATATTTCATTTTGGGGAATATACCATTGAACAAGCTAAGCGGCATTTGGCGGCGCGTGGGATTGAAGTACGGTTATAGTCATGCCCACTATTTCTATGTTTTATGGCATTATCGTCTATGTCAAGTCCAGTAAGATCATATA
>JABFST010000003.1 GCA_013140465.1 Methylococcaceae bacterium | reverse complement strand
GCCACCATATTGATGCCAAATACGGTTTGGAATTGGGTTTGTTTGTAGAGGTTGTTCAACACCACTTCCGGCACTTCGCCACTGCGCAATTCAATCACCATGCGCATACCGTCTTTGTCGGACTCGTCGCGCAAACCGGAAATGCCTTCTAGCTTGCCTTCTTTAACCAATTCGGCAATTTTTTCTAGTAAGCGTGCTTTGTTGACTTGGTAAGGCAATTCGGTCGTGATGATTGCTTGGCGGCTGCTATCACCAATGTCTTCAAAATGGCAACGCGCACGCAAATAGATTTTGCCGCGTCCGGTGGTATAAGCGTTGTAGATGCCCGATGCGCCATTGATTGACGCTGCGGTGGGGAAATCGGGGCCGGGGATGTGTTGCATCAGCTCATAAACGGAAATGTCCGGCTGATCTATCATCGCGATACAGGCACTGACCACTTCGCCCAAGTTGTGCGGCGGGATGTTGGTCGCCATACCTACGGCTATACCAGACGAGCCGTTGACCAATAAATTGGGGACGCGGGTGGGCAATACTTCGGGTTGGATTTCAGATTCGTCATAGTTGGGGATGAAATCGACGGTTTCTTTGTCCAAATCGGCCAGCAATTCGTGGGCGATTTTCGCCATGCGCACTTCGGTATAACGCATCGCGGCGGGGGGATCGCCATCCACCGAGCCAAAGTTGCCCTGCCCGTCGATGAGCATATAACGCATCGAAAACGGCTGCGCCATGCGCACCATCGTGTCGTAAACAGCGGTGTCGCCATGCGGGTGGTATTTACCGATGACATCACCGACGATACGCGCGGATTTTTTATAGGGTTTGTTCCAATCGTTGCCCAGTTCACTCATCGCATACAAAACACGGCGGTGTACGGGTTTTAGACCATCTCTGACATCGGGTAAGGCCCGACCCACGATAACGCTCATCGCGTAATCGAGGTAGGATTGTTTCATCTCGTCTTCGAGATTAACCGGAATAATTTCTTTAGCGAAGTTTGACATTGATCCCTATAGCGACAGTGTACCGACAACAGCGTGCCGGCATGGTTTCTTGACTAAATACAACCGCACTGCTTCTGGTTCCTTGTGTTAAGAGCGGTTACATGGCTTTAAAATAACCTGTAGATTATAGCACTAGTCGCTAGAGAGTCGAAGGCGTTGATGCGTTAAAGTTGGGCGGACTCAGGCTGCGCCTTTAACAACGCAGCCCTGCGGTTGGGTTGGGTTTGGACTGCCGCTAGGCGAAAATCTCGGCTAAAAACTGCGTCATTGCCAGCCAAGAGCGACGGTCGGCATCGGCACTGTACATCATGCCACGCGCAGGATCATTGGCGACCGGATTAGTGAACGCATGTTGGGTATGCCCATAACTGTGCAACTGCCAATCCGCACCCGCAGCCGTCATTTCTTGTTGGAAAGCAAGTACTTGCTGGGGTGTCGCCAAAGGGTCGTCATGACCGTGCAACGCCAATATTTTTGCGCTGATTAAATGGCCTTCGCTGTTGCCAGGCGGATACAACAAGCCATGAAAACTGACCGCCCCTTTGATGCTGGCGCCTGTACGCGCCAAATCCAAGGCACACAGGCCACCAAAACAAAAACCAATCGCGGCGATGCGGCTATCATCCACCCAAGGCAGCAACTTGACATTGGCGTAGGCCGCCAACATGCGTTTTTGCAACATGTCCCGATTATCCATAAACGGCTGCATCAGCTGGGCGTTTTCTGCTACGCTCGTCCCTAACATGCCTTTACCGTACATATCTACAGCAAAACCCACATACCCTAAGGCCGCCAATTGCTTGGCCTTTTCTGCCACAAACGCATCACGTCCTGCCCAGGTATGGTTGATGAGTACGGCGGGCCTGCGCGTGCTGATGGCATCATCAAAGGCAAAAAAGGCTTCCAACAACACATCACCGTCCAAATAGCCGACGGTATTGGATACTATCGCCATAACCCCACCTCCTTAATTTGCTTCATGTAGCCGTCCGGTTTTTTGCAACATCGACAAAAACCCCGCCGAAGCTGCATCCACCAGATCCAACACCCGCTCAAAGCCATATTTGCCGCCATAATAAGGGTCGGGGACTTCGCGCTCGTTCAGGTGCGGTGCATAATCCAAAAAATAACTGACTTTGTCTTTATGCTCTTCAGGGCAAGCCGCCATCAGAGCTGCGTAATTGTCGTCATCCATCGCCAACAAAAAATCAAAATTTTCAAAATCGTCCTGCGCCACTTTTCTGGCACGCAGGTGATGCAATTCAATATCACGCGCCAAAGCTGCATGTTGCGCACGCAAGTCTGGCGGTTCGCCGACATGGGACGCGTGAGTACCTGCTGAATCGACAACAAAATAATCTTCCAACTGTTGGTCTGCCAAACGTTTGCTAAATACGCCTTCCGCCGTAGGCGAACGGCAAATATTGCCCATACACACAAAAAGAACCTTTATCTTTTCCATCTTCATGCCCGCTCATAAAAGGATTAAAACCGTCAATGGGTGACATTGTAACGCTTGGGAGGCTAAATTGGCAGTACAGAACGCAGGTAATCCGCGATACCTAGGGCAATATCGGCTCTGTTGGACACCCGGGCTAAAGCTTTTCCAGCTCTTCGGCAACCACTTGGACAGTGTGCCGTATCTGCTCGGGCGTATGTTGGCAGGAAATAAAAAAGCGCAGCCTAGCGGATTTCTCCGGCACGGCTGGATAGAGGATAGGCTGGACATTAATGCCACGCGCAAACAAGGCGGCGGACAAGCGTGCCGCCCTAATCGAACTGCCCATAATGGCGGGGATAACCGCCAAACCAGAACTAGTGCCGGTATCGATGCCAGCCGCACGGGCCAATTCTAAAAATAATCGTCCATTTTCTTGCAAACGCGCCACCCGCTCCGGCTCTGCTTGCAAACACTGCAACGCCGCCAAGGCAGCGGCTGCGACTGGGGGCGGCATACCAACACTGTACAGGAATCCAGGTGCCAAAAATTTCAGGTGTTCCACCAAGGCGGTTTCACCTGCAATATAACCGCCACAACCCGCCAAGGTCTTGCTTAACGTACCCATCCAAATGTCTACCGCATCCCCCGCCAATCCGAAATGCTCACGGATACCCAAACCCGTCTTGCCCATGACCCCCAGTGAATGCGCCTCGTCTACCATCAAAAAGGCTTTGTGCTGGCGTTTGATCGCGACAAACTGCGGCAAATTAGGATAATCGCCATCCATGCTGTAAATGCCTTCCAACACCACTAGCACACGCTCAAAATGATGGCGCTGTTCGGTCAAGATGGCATCCAACGCCATTGCGTCATTATGCGGAAACGGCAAGCGTTTTGCGCCTGACAAGGTGATGCCTTGCACGACGCTGTTATGGATCAGCTCGTCATGCAACACCAAATCTTTAGGCCCGAACAAATAGCCTATGGTCGTGACATTGGTCGCATGTCCGCTGACCAAGACCACAGCACTGGCAACATCATAGACCTTAGCCAGTGCGTGTTCCAATTCCCTATGGATAGGGCGTTCCCCCGACACCAAACGGCTAGCCGACACCGATGTGCCGTAGCGTCCTATCGCCTGTTGGGCGGCAGCGTTAATGCTCGGGTGTCCAGAAAACCCAAGATAGTTATAGCTGGCGTAGTTGATATACTCGCGTCCGCCCATAAGCGATGTTGCACCCGCCGTGCCGTCATGGATCTTAAAAAAGGGATTGTCTATGCCCAAACGCGTTGCGCCATCGCTAAGCATCAGCAATTGTTGGTAGCCCGGGTGCAAATCAAAACGGTAATGCTGCTCGGGTATATCGGCGTTACTCATCGGCACGCCCAACGGCACTTCCACATTGCTGCCCACGCCAGTCTGGCGCAGCCGCCGTTCAAGAGCCTGTTGGATAAGCTTGTCTTTAATTTGGGCACTTAGCCCCGGCAACCCTTTGCGCATCATAATTAGGGGATCATCCGGTCTTGTCCGCCCAAGGGGCGGGCTTGAGTTTCGGCGACCAGATCCGAAATAAACGCTGCCGATTCCTCCGAACCATGCTGTGCCGCCAATTGTTGGGTTTGTGCCAACGCCGTTTGTGCTTCCGTCACCAAGTCCTGATCCTCATAGCCTTTAAGCTGAACGATGATGCGCTCGGCCAATTTGGTGATTGTCGGACTTTGGCTTAGGGCCATTACTGGCAAGCGCGTACCAAAGCGCGACTCTAAAGCCACCACCAGTTCCACACCCATCAGCGAATCCAGCCCCATTTCGTAGATCGAGCGGGTAGCATCAATTTTGTCGGGCGCAATCCGCAAAATCTCACCCACCTCACTTTTTAGCATATCGATTAAAGTCGCCAATAAATCGGCATCGGACAATTCCGCCAAGGTGCGCTGAATATCATCCGCGCTTACATCGTCACCATCGCCCTGCCCTGCGGAACGCGCCAATTCACTAAATTTAGGGCTATCGGCACTGGGTAAAAAGCGTGCCAAGGCATTCCAATCCAGCTCCATCACCCCCAAACCAGAGCGGTCATTCAGCAACAGGCTTGCCAATACATCCAGGGCCACGGCAGATTGAATGGCAGAACCGCCCATGCGGCTTTGCAGGGCCGCTTTGAGTTTTTCATTACGCGCCAAAAAGCCCACGTCATCAATCGCACCCCAACGCACACAGGTTGCTGGCAAACCGAGACTGCGGCGATGCTGGGCCAAAGCTTCCAAGCTGGCATTTGCCGCGACATAATTGCCTTGGCCGGGATTGCCGAACAAGGTGGTTGCCGACGAAAACAGAATGAAATAAGCCAAGGGCAACGACTGCGTCAGTTCGTGCAGATATTGCGCACCCAACACTTTAGGCGCCAGCACGCGCTGCAACTGTCCGGCATCCATCGTGCGGACTAGCCCGTCCTCAATCACGGTTGCGGCATGGACTATGCCCTTAAGCGGCGGCAAGCCGTCTGCCATTTCTGCCAACAACGCCGCCAACGCGTCCGCTTGGGTCACATCACATGCCCTCGCCCAGACAGTAACGCCTTGCGCTTGCATGTCCGCCACGGCTTCTTGCGCCGCAACTGCTTCTGCACCGCTACGGCTAATCAGCACCAAATGGCGTGTGCCTAAGCCAACCAGCCATTGCGCTGTCCTAAGGCCAAAACCGCTTAAACCACCTGTGACTAAAAAAGTTGCCTCAGGCGCCAGTTGCAAATGCTGTTGCCGGGGCGGTGCCAGCGCATGGACAAGGCTAATGCCATTGCGGTAAGTGACGATAATCTTGCCTATCTGGCGTGCTTGCTGCATATAACGGAAGGCATCGACAATATCTTCGG
This sequence comes from Methylococcaceae bacterium, assembly GCA_013140465.1. Classification (GTDB taxonomy): domain Bacteria; phylum Pseudomonadota; class Gammaproteobacteria; order Methylococcales; family Methylomonadaceae; genus Methylobacter_C. The sequence continues at coordinate 454 of JABFST010000003.1, read as the reverse complement.
CGGCAAACACATGGTAAGGCAAAGGATGCAACACGCCTTCAACAAATAAGGCCATCAGTTCGGCAAACAAACTGCGGGTCAGCTCGGGGCGCACTTGCATCAGCTGGTCAGCATCTATGCCAAAATAACTGATGTTGTTACGGAACGGGCGCAAACCGACTTTGGTGTTTTCATAAAAATCGCGCTTGCCCAATTCCAAAAAGCGACCAAAAGGCTTAAGCACCCTAAAGTTGCGGTTAATGGCTTCACCCGCCAAGGAGTTCAGCACGACATCAACGCCCTGCTGCTGGGTCTGGGCTAAAATCTCATCCGCAAACGCCAAAGACCGCGAATCAAACACATGGTCTACGCCTAACAAGCGTAAAAAATCACGCTTTTCATCAGAACCTGCCGTCGCAAATATTTCCGCCCCCAACCATTTGGCGATTTGAATCGCGGCTATGCCTACACCCCC